>DVHI01000104.1 GCA_018712275.1 Candidatus Coprenecus avistercoris
ACGCAGACCGCCTACCCTGGCAACATTTATTGAAAATTTCGAATAAAATTTCCAGCAGCACAGCCTATCACCTCACAGCAGCCGCCAACAGGAATTTTTTAACAAAAATTCATTTTAAATTGGATTTACTAAAAAAAATCGTTATATTTGCAGCATGATGAAAACCTCTACACCCCTCGCGATACTGCTGCCGTTGATTCTGCTTTCCACGGCCGCATTTTCTTTGGGCGCCCAGACACCCTACATGGACGCCATGTACATCGATGTCCGCTGGGACAGGGCCGATACTCTCGGTGAAGCCACGATGCGCCTGGAATATCGGATGCGCTTTCCCTCCGAGACCGGTCCGGACAGCTCCTACGTAGACAGAAGAATCGTGGAGATAGGCCCGGGACTGCAGAAAGAGTACAGCCTGATACTCGAGACTTCCGAGATGTCCGGACACAATGCCTGGAAACAGACTGACGGCGCTTTCGACTCGCACGACCCTGACAGCCCGGTCAACCCATTTGAGCTGTACATCACCCCGGACGGCATCACAGTCACCCACAAGACCATGATACTCGGTCCGGTACTCCGCTGGCAGGAGGACACACCCGTATTCGGATGGCAGCTAACCTCCGATACCTGCACCGTCATGGGCTACCCGTGCCAGAAGGCCGTCACCGAATTCCGCGGCCGGGTATGGCACGCCTGGTTCTGTCCCTCCCTGCCGGTGGACAGCGGCCCTTACAAGTTCCGCGGTCTGCCCGGCCTCATAATCAAGGCAGAGGACACCACCGGCACCTACAGCTGGGAACTCGCTGCCATTGAGCGGGGTACATGGCCGATTCTCGAAAAACGGCTACTCTACCAGGACTGCACCCGTTCCCAGGCCAGAAAATACATCCGGCAGATGTTCTCCAGCCCCTACCAGTGGAAGGTGAGCCGCGGCATGCGCGTCCAGCAGATAGACCCCCAGACCCATCAGCTCAGAGAACTCACCCATGAGGAGAAAAGCGAGTCGTTCCACTACGACCCGATAGAACTCGAATAACACATTTAAAGAGTATGAAAATAAAGAGCAAAAGAACGGCATTGGCACTGCTGGCCGTCATGGCGGTCCACCCTTTGGCGAACTCTCAGAATCTCAGCGACCAGGAGGTTGCCCGGATTGTCAGCAGCGGGCGGTATTTTCCTGCGGCAAGGGATTTCAGCCTCAGGGAGAAAGCGGACACGATGGAGATGCGCATATTGTACGGATTCGAATATGTCATCGACACATTGTCCGGCAAGTGCCTGCATGAGCCTTATATGCTGGAGATAGGCGGAAAACTGACTCACTACTACAGTTACAACGCCTATATCAGAGACTCCGTGCAATCCGAGGTCTATGCCTCCGAGAAAAGCAAAGGAATGAACGCTTTCACCGATATAACGTCCTCCGTAATACCGGAAGACCAGACTGCCACTTATTATGAAATATTCAGGTGCATTCCCTCTTCGTCCAGATACGTCCTGCTGAGAGTCCAAAACACCGACTACTGCTACAGCGAGAAAGCAGAACAGACAGAGTGGCGCCTCTCGGACCGGACGGACACCGTCTGCGGATACCGGTGCCAGGTGGCAGAAGGACAGCTCAACGGCAGGCAGTGGACGGTATCCTTCTCAACGGACATACCATACCCTTACGGTCCATGGAAACTCGAAGGACTGCCCGGCCTGATATTAAAAGCCGAAGATTCCGAAGGTCTGCTCAGATGGGAAGCCGTCGGACTGGAAAAGGGCAGAGACCGGAGCATATACAGATACCCCCAGAATAAGACATCGGCAATAGGCCTGCACTGCAGATGCGAGAAAACAAGTAAAAAAAATATCGCGGGATTATGGCGGATGATGTGGAGGTCCCCGGGCTTTTTGAGGACCTCCGGAAAGCCGATGAAAGTGATGCTGCCCGACGGCTCCACCAAAACCGTTGAGATACCGGGTCATAATGAGGGCTATTATCCGCCCTTGGAATAAACGCTACTACTATTATTATAAAGTTTAAAATAAATGTATGATTATGAACAGACAAGTATTTACGACCGGCGTCATCACTCTGCTGTGTGCCGCCTCCATGCTGTGCGGCGCACAGTCCCCCTACCGGCCCATACCCAACAACACATGGGACAAAACCGTCACCCTTGACACCGCATTTATGAGAGTGTCCTACGAGATGACTTTCCGCGACGCGCTGTTCTACAGCACATCCGAACCGGGCGGTCTGGACGACCATGTCTTTACCGAAAATGAGATTCTCTCCGACACACGCATTGTGGAGTTCGGAGACCTGGTCCGCAAAGACTACAGCCAGACACTCGAAGCACGGGAAATACTGAACCGCGAAATGATTGAACGCGGAGAGATGCCGAGGAACTTGGGCTCCTCATCGGTCTATCCCATCGAACTGTTCATATCCGGCGACAAATGCAGAATCAACCGCAGAACCCTGATGACAGGCCCGATACTGCAGTACGAGAGTGGCAGCGCTCCCATGCAGTGGTCCCTTACGGGCGAGGCGGAGCAGGTCGGGGACTACCGGTGCCAGAAGGCAGTCACCACATTCGGAGGAAGGGAGTGGACGGCGTGGTTCTGCCCCGACATCCCGGTGGACGGCGGTCCCTACAAATTCCGCGGCCTGCCCGGACTGATCCTGAAAGTGGAGGACGCCGGAAAACATTTCTCCTGGACCATGACCGGCATCGAGAAAGGCTCGTGGCCCATCTACGAGAAGCAGTACCTCTTCCAGAAATGCAGTCCAAAGGAAGCCGGAAAGATTCTGAAGGACATGTACCTCCGTCCTTTTGCATTCCTGAAGAACGCAGGCATCAGGACTCTCCTGCCAGACGGAAAAGGAGGAGCGAGAGAGCCCGGTGACAACGAATACTCCGTAGCCATGTACTACGACCCGATAGAACTTGAGTAACAATCATCCCTAACAGAAACCATCTCATGAAAGCCCGACCGACACCCGCCCATACCGCCGGAGCAGCCGCATTCCTTCCCGCCCTCCTGGCCATCATCCTCCTCTGCACCGCAGTCAGGACTGCCTCCGCACAGGAGCCGCCCCTGACCACCTTCGAGGGCTGCATCCGCTACGCCGGCACCTCCGAGCCCGCTTTGTGCTACGTCATTGTCAGCCGGACGGAGGACGGGGTGGCCATAGGCTACACCACCACCGACGGAGAGGGGCACTACACCCTCAGCATCCGCTCCGGAGCCGACAGCGTGGTCATCGCGGTCTCCGGAATGAGCGTCAAGGCCGTGCGCCGCACCGTGCCCAATGTCAGCGGGCGGCACGACTTCGAGGTGGAGGAGTCCCTCTTCGAGCTGGACGAGGTGAGGGTCAAGGCCCCCAAGATGGAGATGAAGGGCGACGACACCGTATCCTACAACGTAGCGTCATTCCGCTCCCAGGAGGACATGGTCATCGAGGACGTGCTCCGCAAGCTGCCCGGCATCACGGTCAGGGACAACGGGCAGATACTCTACAAGGCCAAGCCGATAGCGGGGCTGACCATCGACGGCATGGACCTGCTCAAGGGCCGCTACGGCATCGCCACGCGCAACATCTCCCCGGACCACATCGCCTCTGTGGAGATTCTCGAGAACCACCAGGCCATCAAGGCCCTCAAGGACCTGGTGCCCTCCGACAAAACCTACATCAACCTCAAGCTCAAAGCCTCCTCGCGGGGAGTGTTCCTGCTCTCGGCGGCCGCGGGAGGCGGCTACGGGGACGGAGGCCTGTGGAACGCCGAGGCCGCGCCCATGTACTTCGGACACAGCAGCCAGCACATCCTCACCGGCAAGACCAACAACACCGGCGACGATCTCGCGTACGAGCTGGAGGACCTCACCTCCGGCACCGGCAGGCTCAACCCGGTGCTCTCCTCCGCCACGCTCGCCTCGCCCCCGGCCATCGACAAGGACCGCTACTACCGCAACACATCGTACTCCGCCTCCCTCAACGAGCTATTCCGCACCTCCGGGGGCACGGACATCAACCTCAACCTCTCATACCTCAACGACACCGAGCTGCGCGACAACACCTCCGAGACCCGGTGGATGCTCCCCGACTCCTCCGTCAACCTCATACGGGAGGGCATATCCAACGTCATCGGCACCGACAAGGTCAACGCCGAGCTCAGCTTCAAGAGCAACGGGGACCGCCTCTACGTGGACAACCGCAACATCTTCTCCGCCGAGTTCCTCGACATAGCGTCCTCTGTCAACGGCATCGGTCAGGACTTCGACCGCACCACGCTCAGGGCATCCACCACGGCCAGCCTGATCAGGCGCAGCGGGGAGAAGAGCGCCTTCGAGATCAACGCCCGCGCCGCCTACGAGCACACGCCGTATTCCCTAGCGATAGCCCGGGACGGAGGGCAGTGGGCCGGAGCCGTGCAGGACGTCACAGCGGACGCCTTCACGGCATCCCTGTTCGCCGGCAACGTCACCAGCTTCCGGCTGTGGGACATGAGGATAGAGCCCACCCTCTCGGCCAGCTACCGGCTGGGCAGCCTCGACAGCCGCCTCAGCACCCCCTTAGGACAGCTCGAAGACTCTTCCGAAGCCGCAAACCGCCTGATGATGCACCGCCTCAGGGTAGCCCCTGCTGTCTACGCCTACTACACCTCCCTGCACGTGGACCTCAGCATATTCATACCCGTGGCCTACTACATGACGTTCCTCGACGACAGATTAGGAGGCACGCGGACGTCCCGGCACAAGGTGTTCGCCGAGCCCAGCGTCAGCATGAAGATAAAGCCCGCGGCCTCCACCGACATCAACCTCGGCTACTCCATGAGCTGGTCCATGCCGGAGATATCCACCCTCTACGGCGGCGCCGTCCTGAGCGACTACCGCAGCCTGACCCGGTACGCCGCGGACCTGACCGAAGGCATGCGCAACCATTTCTCCCTAGGACTCAGCTACAAGGACATCTTCAACATGCTGTTCCTCAACCTCAGCGCGGGATACTCCCTCACCAAGCCGGACATCCTCTACGGATACGACTTCGACGGCATCTACTCCACCACCCTGACAACACGCACCGGGGAGCTTTCCCACACCGTCAGCGCCGGCATCGAGCTGAGCAAGGGATTCTACTGGAAGGACCTGACCGCCAAGCTGGAGCTCGGGGCCTCATGGACGGACTCACCCTTCCTGCTGCAGGAGCAGGTGGCACGGATGAGCATGCAGGGCTACTCCGCGGGACTGAACATCTCCCTGTCGCCGTTCAAGTTCCTCGGCATAACCTACGACGGCAGCGTGATGTACTCCCTCTCCCGGCAGGCCTCGGGCGAGAACCTCACCCCGCTGCTGACCGTCTCCAACGACCTCACCCTCAGCTTCCGCCTTCCCGCCGGCATCGGTCTCTCCCTGACCGGGGAGCATTACCACAACAGCGCATCCTCCGCGGCCAGTGACTTTGTCCTTCTGGACGCCGCCCTCAGCTACAAGTGGAAGCGTTTCCGCTGGGAGCTCACCTGCTCCAACCTCCTGGACACCCGCGAGTACGTCTACTCCGTGCTCTCCGCAGCCAGCAGCTTCTCCACCGACTACCTCATCCGGCCCAGAAGCTATTTGCTTAAGATGTTCGTAACTTTCTGATTATTCTGAAAAATTAAAACTTTCACCCATGAAGCATCTGACCATAATTCTCACCTCCGCGGCACTTGCCCTTTCGGTACTAAATGCCTGCGCCTCTCCAAAAGACGGCAACGAATTTAAGGAGACCGCTTTAAGCGGAACGCCTGTCCGCATGGACATCCCGGACACACCGATAAACTCAGTACTCTCAAACAACGGCCACATCGTCACTCTAAGCAAAATCGAGGACAGAGAGGCCGGCTCTGTTTCCAGTTCCGTATCCGTTTACTCCGTAAAGGAAGAGGACATAGTTCTGAAAGGCACACTGAGTCTGCCCGGTGTAACCATATATGACAAGATCATGCTGTTTCCAATGGACACCGAAGGGTATATATGCGGTGTTTCCATAATGAGCGCAAAC
>DVHI01000105.1 GCA_018712275.1 Candidatus Coprenecus avistercoris
GTCCTCGCTGCTTTCAATAAGTTTTCCCTGTCCGAAAGCCGAAAAGGTAATCAGACACATGAGAGACAGTAACAGAATTCGTTTCATGTTAATTACAAATTTAGGATTTATCAATATGTTACAAATATAATCAAAAAAATGAACACGCAGGTGTGATGTGACACTATTTTATAGAAAAGGCTGCATCCGGATATGTCCCTGATGCAGCCCTCTGTATTACGGTGGTAACCGCGTTTATCTGTTCATTCCGCTCTTGATGGCAGCCTGCGCCGCAGCAAGACGTGCGATGGGCACTCTGAAAGGCGAGCAGGATACATAGTTCATGCCGATCTTGTGGCAGAACTCCACCGATGCGGGGTCTCCGCCGTGCTCACCGCAGATACCTACCTTGAGGTTGGGGTTGGTGCTGCGGCCTCCCTGAACGCCTATTTCCAGGAGTTTGCCGACAGATTCCTCGTCTATGGTCTGGAACGGGTCGGCATCGAGGAGCTTGTTCTCCAGATAGTCGCCCATGAAGGCTCCGATATCGTCGCGGGAGAAACCGAATGTCATCTGGGTCAGGTCGTTGGTTCCGAAGGAGAAGAACTGTGCGGTCCTGGCCATGAAGTTGGCGAGGAGGGCAGCCCTCGGAATCTCGATCATGGTACCGTAGAGGTAGTTGATGGTCATGCCGGTAGCTTTCTCCACCTCGTTGTGTACGCGGTCGCAGATTTTCTTCTCGAAATCCAGCTCGCGGACGATGATGGTTACGGGAATCATGATTTCAGGCTTGGGATCGAAGCCTTCCTTAAGGAGTTCGGCAGTAGCCTCGAAGATGGCGCGGAACTGGGTCTCGCTTATCTCGGGATAGGTGATGCCGAGACGGACTCCGCGATGTCCCATCATGGGGTTGACCTCGTGCAGGCTCTCTCCGCGTTTCTGGATATCGTCAATGGATACTCCCAGTTCTTTCGCCAGCTCTGCTTCTTTCTCGGGTGTCTGGGGTACGAACTCATGGAGAGGAGGATCGAGCAGACGGAAGGTCACGGGCTTGCCGTTCATCACCTTCATGGTGGCTTTCACGGCCTCCTTTATGTAAGGCTCAAGCTCGTCCAGTGCGGCCTTTCTCTCTTCCTCAGTCTTGGAGAGAATCATCTTGCGCAGCTTGGACAGAGGCTCCTCGGAGTTGGCTCCGTAGAACATGTGCTCTATCCTGAAGAGGCCGATGCCCTCTGCACCGAAGGACAGGGCGCGGGCTGCGTCCTCGGGAGTGTCGGCGTTGGTGCGCACACCGAGCCGGCGGTATTTGTCTACGAGGGTCATGTATTCTACGAAACGGGGATTCTCCGATGCGTCCATGGTCTCTACTGCGACGTCGTAAACGAAGCCCTTGGAGCCGTTGAGCGAGAATACATCTCCTTCGTGGTAGGTCTTTCCGTTGATGGTGAGTGTCTTGGCCTCAAGGTCAATATGCAGGGCGTCGCAGCCTACGATGCAGCACTTGCCCCATCCGCGGGCTACAAGCGCAGCGTGCGAAGTCATACCTCCACGGGCTGTGAGCAGACCGTCGGCGGCACGCATGCCCTCCACATCCTCAGGGTTGGTCTCCTCGCGTACGAGGATTACTTTCTCCTTACGCTCTGCTGCGGCTACGGCATCCTCGGCTGTAAAGACGATTTTGCCGACAGAGCCGCCGGGACCTGCGGGCAGACCCTGGGCGATGACCGTGGCCTTCTTCTCGGCTGCGGGATTCAGGATAGGGTGGAGGAGCTCATCGAGCTGGGCGGGGGCTACCCGCATAACGGCTGTCTTCTCATCGATAAGACCCTCATGGAGCATATCCATGGCCATATTGAGGGCTGCAAGACCGGTCCTCTTGCCGACACGGCACTGGAGCATCCAGAGCTTGCCGTCCTGAATGGTGAACTCGATGTCCTGCATGTCGTGGAAGTGGTTCTCGAGATGATTCTGTATTTCGTCCAGTTCCTTGTATACCTCGGGCATGGCTGTCTCAAGGGAGGCCAGATGGCGGTTGTGCTCGTTCTTGGTGGCCTCGTTCAGAGGGTTGGGGGTACGGATACCGGCTACTACATCCTCGCCCTGAGCGTTGATGAGCCACTCTCCGTAGAACTTGTTCTCACCTGTTGCGGGGTTACGGGAGAAGGCCACGCCTGTAGCGGAGTTGTCTCCCATGTTGCCGAATACCATGGCCTGTACGTTCACGGCTGTTCCCCAGTCATCGGGAATGCCCTCGATGCGGCGGTAGGCGATGGCACGCTTGCCGTTCCAGGATTTGAACACGGCTCCGATACCGCCCCAGAGCTGCTCGTATGCGTTGTCGGGGAACTCCTTGCCGAGTACCTGCCTTACACGTACCTTAAAGTCTGCGCAGAGCTGTTTAAGGTCTTCCTCGGTCAGGTCTGTGTCGCTCTTGTAGCCTTTCTTCGCTTTCAGGTCGCCCAGCATCCTGTCGAGCTGGACCCTGATACCCTGGCCCTCAGCGGGCTCGATGCCCTCGGCCTTCTCCATTACCACGTCCGAGTACATCATGATCAGACGGCGGTATGCGTCGTAGACGAAGCGGGGATTGCCGGTCTTGGCGATCATACCGGGTATGGTCGCTGAGCAAAGACCTATGTTGAGAACGGTCTCCATCATGCCGGGCATGGATGAGCGTGCGCCGGAGCGGCAGGATACGAGGAGAGGGTTGTCCTTGTCCCCGAACTTGCGGCCCATCATGCTTTCTGCGCGTGAGAGAGCGTCATTGACTTCCTTTTCGAGTTCTGCGGGATACTTGCATCCCAGGTTGTAATACTCAGTGCAGCACTCTGTTGTGATGGTGAATCCCGCGGGTACGGGCATTCCGAGCGTGCACATTTCGGCGAGGTTCGCGCCTTTACCGCCCAAGAGGTTTCTCATAGAACCGTTTCCTTCGGCCTCTTTTCCTCCAAAGAAATAAACTCTTTTGTTTGACATAAAATATAAAATAAAATATTGGTTTGAGTCAAAGACCGTAAACTATTAAGGCGCAAAAATAACGATTTTTCACAAATCCCCTACCAACCACTTAAAAATATTTAGCAAAATGAATATCGTTTCAGTACTCAGGCTGTTATAAGGCTTGCAGAAGGACGCGCCTACGGCGCTTTTCCCTCCCACCGTGAGTATCAGCTCGTTACTTCGTAACTCGGTGATACTCATGGCGGGCCCTTCCCTCTAACAGGCCGAGGGTGGCATGCTTCTGCAAGCCTTATAACAGCCTGAGTATTTATCGATGTGTATCATAATTCTTGTCAGAACGGGCCGAATGCAAGGCGTCGAGGCTCATGGCGAGGGAGTTTACTGGGCGTAAATGACCGAGCCATGAATCGAAGACAACGCAGCAGTCGGCTTGTTATGACAAGAATTACAGCAATTTGCCGGCAAGCTCGGAGAGCTGGCTGCGCTCGCCCCGCACCATATTGATGTGGGCGAAGACGCTCTGGCCGAAGAACTTGTCGCAAAGGTGCGTGAGGCCGTTGGAGTAGAAGTCCAGATAGGGTTGGTCTATCTGGTAGATGTCTCCGGTGAAGACTATCTTGGTGCCCTCTCCGGCGCGGGTGATGATGGTCTTGACCTCGTGCGGGGTGAGGTTCTGGGACTCGTCCACGATGAAGAAGACGTTGCCGAGGCTACGGCCGCGGATATAGGCCAGAGGGTTGATTATCAGTTTCTCCCTGCGGAGCATGTCCTCTATCTTGACGACTTCCTTACTGGTGGACGAGAAGCAGCTCTTGATGACGGCCAGGTTGTCGAACAAGGGCAGCATGTAAGGGCCTATCTTGTCGTTCACCGAGCCGGGCAGGAAGCCGAGTTCCTGGTTCTTGAGCGGGATGACGGGGCGGGAGAGGAGTATCTGCTCGTAGTTGCCGGACTGCGCAAGGGCTCCGGCCAGGGCTATGAGGGTCTTGCCGGTACCGGCCCTGCCTGTAAGGGCTATCAGCTTGATGTCCGGATTCATGACTGCATCCATGGCCAGGGTCTGCTCGTCGTTGCGGGGAGTGATGCCGTAGGCGGTCTGCGGCCGTACTCTGACGATGGTCTTGTCCCGGTCGTCGTAGCGGGCCAGGGTAAGGCTTTTGGAACTGTCGTATATCTTGTAGTACTGGTTGGGCGCCGGTCTGCGGCGGATGCCGACCTGGGCGAAGGGGACTCCTTCCGGTGATTCGTTTATCTTCCGGATGAAATCATCCTTCATATTGCGGACCGTGAGCACCTCCTTCTCGGTCTTGACGACGCGTTCCTCCTGCACCTTGTCGGAGAGATAGTCTTGGGCCATGAGGCCGAGAGCCTTTGCCTTGAGCCTCATGTTCAGGTCCTTGGTCACCAGGATTACCTTGCGGTCGGGGTTGTTGTCCCTGAGCCAGATGGCAGTGGCGATGATACGGTGGTCGGGAATGTCGTCGATGAGCGAGTCGCGTATCTGGCCTGTATAACCGTGACCCATCTCTATCTTGATGTGGCCGCGGTCCTTGCCGAGGCTGATGCCCCGGTCGAAGAGGGTGTTGTCCGATATTTTGTCCAGGGCGCGTACGAAGGCCCTGGCGTTGAATCCAAGGTTGTCGTCCCCCTTCTTGAACTTGTCCAGTTCCTCGATGACACTCACCGGGATGTAGATGTCATTGTCCTGGAAGTTGAAGATGCACCTGCTGTCGTGGAGGATCACATTGGTGTCCAGCACGAAGAGTTTCGGGGGGCGGGGAGGGCGGCTGTCCAGCCCGCGGAACCGGTTCTCCATCTGTCTTATAGTCTTTCGAGCCATATTCTGCCGTTTATGAACATTTCGATCCAGGGAGTGACCTCGTCACCCTTTCTGTCGGGATAGTAAGCCCAGTTCCAGGGTCTCAGGCAGCGCTCGGGGTGGGGCATCATGGCCAGGTGGCGGCCGTCAGGAGAGCATATTCCGGCTATTGCGGCGGGAGATCCGTTGGGATTGGCGGGGTAGGCGTCATAGTTGTACCTCAGGGCGATATTGTATTCCTCCACAGGTCTGGGGAATGAGAAGCGGCCCTCTCCGTGAGCTACCCAGATGCCGAGCTTCGAGCCCTGCAGGGAGGATAGCAGGATGGAGGGCGAGTTCTCGATGTGCACGCCGACGAAGGCTGATTCGTATTTGTGCGAGGCGTTGTGCTTCATCTTGGGCGAGAGTTCCTTGTGCTCGGGAGTGATCAGGCCCATCTCGGCCATCAGCTGGCAGCCGTTGCAGACTCCGAGGCTGAGGGTATCCTTGCGGGCGTAGAAGCGCTCGATGGCGGTGCGGGCCTTCTCGTTGTAGAGCAGGGCACCGGCCCATCCCTTGGCCGAGCCGAGGGTGTCGGCGTTGGAGAAACCGCCCACGAAGACTATCATCTGTACGTCCTCGAGGGTCTCGCGTCCCGATACGAGGTCGGTCACGTGCACGTCCTTGACGGCAAATCCGGCCATGTACAGGGCCCATGCCATCTCGCGGTCGCCGTTGGAGCCGGTCTCACGGATGATGGCGGCCTTGATGCGGTGTTCTGATGGAATGGTATAGCGGCCGTCGAAATGCTTGGGGAATGAGAATTCCAGTGGTTGGCGGCCGTAGTTGGCATAGCGCTCATCGGCCAGTTCCTTCGGGGTCTGGAGGCTGTCCAGCAGCCAGGATGTACGGTACCAGCTCTTGCGCATGTCGTCAATATCCAGGGACAATGTCCGGCTGTCGGGACCGTATACTATATTAAGAGTACGTCCCTTCTGTACAGGATGGCCTATAGTCCAGGCTTTTACGGGGCCAAGGCCGTGCAGGAACTCATCCAGGCCTGCATTCCTTACCTGAATCACGACTCCAGGAACCTCGGACAGGAGGATGTCCGAAGATTCCAGTGCCCTCAGGTCAATGTCTGCGCCTCCGCAGGTGTTGGCGAAGCACATCTCCAGAAGGGTGGTGAGAAGACCTCCGGCGGAGATGTCGTGTCCGGCCAGGACGGGGTTGCTCATGGAGTTGAACATAGCGTCCTGGAGGCGGTTGAAGCAGGTCTTGAAATATTCGGGATCGGTGATGTCGGGAGCCTTGGCGCCCACCTGTCCGATGGTGGAGGCGTAGGCGGAGCCTCCTAAGGGGAAACAGGCATCACCTTTATCTATGTGTACAAACGGAATGTAGAGCAGGGTGGTGTCCTCCTCGCGGGACATGACGGGATGCAGGGTGGCGGCCACGTCCTTGCTCTGGCCGGTAGCGGAGACGATCAGGGTACCGGGTGACAGTACTTTCTCTCCGTCAGGGTATTTCTGGGTCATGGACATGGAGTCCTTGCCGGTAGGAATGTTGACGCCTATGGCAATGGCGAAATCGCTGGCTCCCTTGACGGCACGGTAGAGGCGGGCGTCCTCCCCCTCATTGCGGCAGGGCCACATCCAGTTGGCACTGAGCGAGATGCCGTAGATGTTGTCTCTGATAGGAGTCCAGATAATGTTGGTGAGAGCCTCGGCAATGGCCAGGCGGGAACCTGCGGCAGGGTCAATCATGGCCGCGGCCGGAGCATGTCCGATGGATACGGCTATTCCCTCGGGATCATCGTAGCCGATGGCAGTGACTCCAAGGTCATTGAGCGGAAGCTGGAGCTCTCCGCAGCACTGCTGGCAGGCGATAAGGCCGGTCACCGAGCGGTCCACCTTGTTGGTCAGCCAGTCCTTGCAGGCAACTGACTCCAGCATCAGCACTTTGCGGACAGCTTCGGTGAGGGCTTCAGGGGACATTGCGGCAGGAGTCCGCTCAAGAGGAGCGAAGCCTCCGTGGCCGTCAGCGCCTCCCTTGGGGGATGAGCCGTGCATGACAGTCTTTGGGGTGGACCCGAACATGTCGCTGAGTTCCAGGTCTATGGGTGCTTCTCCTGTCTTGGAGTCGCGGAGGGTGAAATTGCCCTTGCCGCTGACCTCGCCTATGACATAGAACGGTGCTCTTTCCCTTTCAGCTATCCTGCGCAGCTCTTCGGTGTCGGATTTCTTCATCACCAGTCCCATGCGCTCCTGGCTCTCGTTGCCTATTATTTCCTTGTCAGAGAGGGTAGGATCGCCTACAGGCAGCCTGGAGATGTCGATGTCTCCTCCGACTTCCTCGACCAGCTCGGAGAGGCAGTTCAGGTGTCCGCCGGCGCCGTGGTCGTGAATCGAGATGATGGAGTTGTGGTCCTTCTCGGCCACCGCGCGGATGGCATTGTAGACTCTCTTCTGCATCTCCGGATTGGCTCTCTGTATGGCGTTAAGTTCTATGGAATTGTCGTATTCACCCGTAGCAACAGAGGATACTGCTCCGCCACCCATGCCGATGCGGTAGTTGTCGCCTCCCATCAGTATGATGTCGTCTCCCTTGGAGGGACGGTCCTTGGCGGCGTCAGCCTTCTTCGCGTAGCCTACTCCTCCTGCGAGCATGACCACCTTGTCGTAGCCGTACTTGCGCTCGGAACCGTCCGGATCCGTCTCGGTATGCTCCAGTGTCTGGAGTGAACCGCAGATCAGCGGCTGTCCGAACTTGTTGCCGAAGTCCGATGCTCCGTTGGAAGCCTTTATCAGAATCTCCGCAGGGGTCTGGTAGAGCCATTTGCGGGGAGGACGGGCCTCCCATTCGCGGCCGCTGTCGATGCGGGGGTAGGATGTCATGTAGACGGCGGTACCGGCGATGGGGAAGGAGCCCTTGCCGCCTCCGATACGGTCGCGTATCTCTCCTCCGCTGCCGGTGGCCGCTCCGTTGAACGGCTCTACGGTGGTGGGGAAGTTGTGGGTCTCGGCCTTCAGCGAGATGACGGTCTTGACCTCCTCTTCCTTGAAGAAGCTGGGCTTGGCGGCCGCAGCGGGGTGGAAGAGCCTGAGCTTGGGACCCTCGATGAAGGCGCAGTTGTCCTTGTATGCGGAGACGATGCGGCCGGGATTGACCGCAGAGGTCTTCTTTATCAGCTTGAAGAGGGAACTTTCCATCTCCACTCCGTCGATGACGAAGGTGCCGTTGAATATCTTGTGGCGGCAGTGTTCCGAATTGACCTGGGAGAATCCGAATACCTCGCTGTCGGTCAGAGGTCTGCCGAGCTTGGCGGAGAGGTCCTTGAGATACTGGATCTCGTCCTCGGAGAGAGCCAGGCCCTCTTCCTTGTTATATGCTTCGAAATCAGTGATGTGGCGGATGGGCTCGGGCTGACGGTCGATGACGAAGATGTCGCCGTCCAGTCCGTGGTATATCCTCTGGAGCATCTTGTCGTGGGGAATCTCGGTGTCGGAGGCGTAGCGGCCCTCGGGCACGGGGAAGAACTCCTCGATCCTGGCGATGCCGGTAATGTTCATGTTCTGAGTGATTTCCACTGCTGCGGTGCTCCAGGGCGTAATCATTTCACGCCTGGGGCCGATGAATGTGCCGGTCACTGACGGGTCCTGTAGGAGCTCCGCGCCGGAGAAAAGCCATTTGAGGGTGTCCGCTGTTTCAGCAGAAAATGCTGTCTTAGAATCGACTGCTATGATTTGCCCCTCGGGGGAGCGGAAAAAGTATACCATGATATTCTAGAATTTGCGGTTCAAAAATAGAGATTATTTTGCTAATTCTTGAGAATATTTCCCATTTTTGCGCTCAAATTTTTGAAAAAGTACCAATGACCGGCCCAAGTATACAGAACCAATACCGGGAATGCGTCCGGATTCTCTACAGTATAGCCCCGTCGTTTCAGAGAGTCGGGGTTTTGGGATATCACCCCGGTCTGGAAAGTATGACTGATTTCGCCTGCTTTCTCGGGAATCCTCACAAATCATTGCGGACCATACACATAGCCGGTACCAACGGTAAGGGCTCCGTGGCTCACATGCTGGCCTCTGCCCTTGCATTCAGGTATCCCGGAAGCAGGGTAGGACTGTACACTTCGCCGCACCTCGTGGATTTCAGGGAAAGAATCAGGATTGTCTGCTCTGAGAAAGGTCCTGACGGACGTCACTATAGTGAAATAGGCCAGGAGGACGTAGTGGACTTCATGGCCCGCTGCCGGAACTTTATCGAGGAGCGCAGGCCGTCGTTTTTCGAGATTACTACCGCCATGGCCTTCGATTTCTTCGCCCGGGAAAGGGTGGATACGGCAGTTATAGAGACGGGGCTGGGAGGAAGGCTGGACTCGACCAACATCATCCTGCCGGAACTCAGTATCATCACATCCATAGGTCTGGACCACAAGGATATTCTCGGAGATACTATAGAACAGATTGCCCGGGAGAAAGCCGGAATCATCAAGTCCGGAGTACCGGTGGTAATCGGTGCGCTGCCCCCGGATGCAGAGGCGGTGGCATTAGAGACTGCCTCTGCTCTTGGCTCCAGGCTGTACCGCTCAGGCGAACTGTGCGCCGGAGACGTGGACCCGCAGGAAATAGCCTCTGCGGCGGATCTGCGCTCGACATGTCAGGTTCGGAATATCCGGACAGTCATGACGGCCCTTCATGTACTGGGGGCAGGTGATGCAGCCTCAAGCCCGGCAGTGCTCTACGGACTGAAGCATGCGGCTGCAGTAAGCGGTCTCCGGGGCAGGTGGGAGAAGCTGAGTGCAGAACCGGAGGTGATATGCGACATAGGGCACAATGTGCAGGCTCTTACGGAGACAATGCGGCAGCTTCAGGCTGAGGCAGCCGGCAGACATATAATAATGGTGTACGGTATGGCCGGGGACAAGGATGTGGAGGCGGTCCGCGGGCTGCTCCCTTCCGATGCGAGGTATATCTTTACACAGGCGCAGGGCAGCAGGGCAATGCCCGCCGGACAGCTGAGGGAATTGGTGGACTCTTCCCGTAGGGAGAGAGGCAAGGCCGATGCGGGCATCACTGATTCGGTTGCTGTCGGGAGCGTGGCGGAGGCAGTGGATATGGCAATGCGTGAGGCAGGCCCTTCGGATATTGTGTTCATAGGGGGCAGCAGTTATGTGGTAGCGGAGGCAATAGCGCACCTTGAGGTATGAAACAAAATAGTTATAATAATAAAACAAAAAAGTTAAAAATAATATGAATCTTGCAATTATATTGATTGTGCTCTTTGTCCTGGCTTACGTGCTGATAGCCATGGAAAATAGGATCAATATCAATAAATCATCCGTTGCACTCCTCCTCTGCTGTCTGATGTGGAGCCTTCTCAGCCTCTTTTCTACATCCATTAATCCATCTCTGGACCATGCCAGGGTATCGTCGGACCTGCTGAGTGCCCTCGGCAGCACTTGCGAGATACTGGTCTTCCTAATAGGTGCGATGACCATCGTGGACATCATAGATACCCACGGCGGATTCGAGGTCATCACCAAACACATCACAACCCGTAAGAAGACCCGTCTGCTGTGGCTGCTGGCCACCATCACATTTCTTATGTCCTCCGTGCTGGACAACATGACTACGACTATCGTTATGGTGATGCTTCTGCGGAGAATGATCACCAACTACAAGGAACGCTGGCTCTTCGCTTCGATTATCGTTATCGCGGCCAACTGCGGCGGTGCGTGGTCGCCTATCGGAGACGTATCCACCATCCTGCTGTGGATGAAAGGCAATGTCACTTCGCTTGACCTGATGAAGTCCCTGATAGTGCCCTCCCTTGTCTGTCTGTATCTTCCGGTTGCCATCGCTGCCAGATTCCTCAAAGGCGTGATAGCCGAGCAGCAGACAAACGAGGAAGCTGCATTCAGACCCTCATATATCACCGGCAGGGAGAGCCGTACGATTCTTACACTGGGAGTCGTGCTCCTTATTCTGGTTCCGGTGTTCAAGAGTGCCGTCGGCCTGCCTCCCTATATAGGAGTGATGTTCGCACTGGCGATTATGTGGATTTACACAGATATGATGTACAAGAAGAAGAAGGAGGTTGCCGAATCGCTGAAAAACAGGGTGTCCAAGATTATCAAGCAGCTCGATATGCCTACCGTGCTCTTCCTTCTCGGTATCCTGATGTCCGTGTCCGCTCTCGGAACAGCGGGCGTCCTCAGTACTATGGCCGAGGGGCTCAATAACGGCGTTCACAACGCTTATGCCATCAGCACCATTATCGGTCTGCTTTCATCTGTCGTGGACAACTCGGCTCTGGTTGCGGCAAGCATCGGCATGTTCCCCATTCCCGATGCCGCGGCACTTGCAGCGTCAGCCGATCCGGCCTATCTGTCCAACTTCCTGGTGGACGGTACTTTCTGGCACATGCTCGCATACTGCGCAGGTACAGGCGGAAGCATCATTATCATCGGCTCATCGGCAGGTGTTGTGGCTATGGGGCTGGAGAATATCAACATTATCTGGTACTTCAAGAAGATCAGCCTGCTCGCCCTGCTCGGCTATTTCGCCGGCATCGCGGTCTACATCCTGCAGCACTTCCTGGTATCGCTGTTATAGGCGGTCTATCTGAAGCAGTCAATTCTGAAGACTATGGCCAGAACGGCCTTGAGGTAAATTATCAGAAAGGTCTTCTCCAGGCGGAAATTGCGCAGCCCCAGCAGCAGAGCCCGGAACGTACGGACATTCTTGAGAGTGTCGATTACGTATGTGTTCCGGGCCTTGTTGCGTGATTCCGCGAGCCACTGTTCCTTTTCCTCTGGAGTGAAAGCATCTCCAATGTCAGTCATTATTCTGTCCTGTGTGCGGAGATTCTGAAGATATTTGAACTTGAAATCCTGAAAGGACACCGAAGCATTGTCGCCGTGTCTCCGCCACTGGTATCCCGGAGTATAGGATATGATGACGTTGCCGTAGATACTGAGCCGGATGAGGGCGTGAAAATCCGACTGCACGCTGTTCATGGTATAACATTTTCCGTCTTTTATCGCGACGTCCCGGCGGAAGAGTGTGACCATATGTGCAAACTCACCTATCTCATTGAATTTCTGTAGATACAACTTCCCGGGCAAGCAGTAGCTGCGTTCATTGATTCTGTACTGCCTATATTTTTTCAGGACATCAAAATAGTATTTTCTGCCGTATAGGCACACTACATTCTTTTGTGAGAGTATGTCTTTCACGGCCTTGCTGATGAAAGAACTGTCCGTGTAGTAGTCATCCCCGTCCAGATTTACGACCCATTCGCCCGATACCCTGTTGCACAGGGTGTTTCGATAGTTTCCTACCCGTCCGAGGTTGACTTCGTTGCGGAAATATCTGAACCGGGGGTCGGAGGTGTATCTGCGCGCTGCTTCTTCCGTGCCGTCCGTAGAGCAGTCGTCGGCCACGACAATCTCGAGACGGGGATAATCCTGCATCAAGGCACATTCGATGGCCTGGGAAATGTATTTTTCCTGATTATAGGCAGGAATCATTATGCTTACCAGAGGTAGTATGTCAGTCATTTCTTTTCTTTATTAGCAGTTTAAGAGCACTTCCCCGTGTCCTGGAATTGATGATGTACCAGACGGGAGCGCCTACAGCGGCGCCTGAGGCAATGGAGAGCAGGGGGTGGTCTATGAATATCGCGGCGGCGGCCCATATCGCGGCGGCCGGCAGCACAGTCAGCAAGCTCCGGCCTATGATGCCGGCATGAAGAGGCGTGATGCCGTGACGGAGGACATAGACTATGTACACGCAGGTGACTGCTGTCTCCGAGCACAGAAGTACGACGGCAGTGCCGATACTGTGCAGGCAAGGCACCAGTACCAGGTTCAGGCTTATACCGGCAACTGCGCCGACAACGGATGCCAGCAGCAGTACATTGTCCTTCTTCAGGGGGGTCAGGATCTGGACGGCCAGAATCTGTGCTATGCCGACCATCAGCGCCGCCGGCATAATAACCGTCATAGGCAGTACAGCCTCCCCGTATCCCTCGCCGGCTATAATTCTCACTATCTGCGGCGCAAATATCATGCTGAAAATTATAAGCGGAATCGAGAAGGTGTATAGGATTGAGAAGGAGTTGTCCGCCATGCTGCGGAAACCTTTCCTGTCGTTCATGGAAAGCAGGGCGTTCATTCTGGGCAGCATTACGTTGGTGAATGCGGTGAAGAAAGCCAGTACTATTGAATACAGTTTGAATGCTGTAGTGTAGTATCCCACCTGGACATTATCAGAGACAAATCCCAGGAAGATGACGTTGAAGGTGGAATACATGGAGTTGAGAATGAGGTAGGCGCCAAGGGTCAGATTCTCCTTGAGAAACCTGAGAGGAAATATGTCGCGCGCTCTGAAGCTCACGTATCGGCGGGCGTAGACCAAGTTGACGGCGGCATTGAGCACGACGCTGGCGACGGTCAGTACAAAATACAGGATATAGTCTCCGGGACCTTTTATGAAGATGAAAACCGAAGCCACGTACACTGTCTTTATTATTATCGAGCGGATGGTTATGTATTTGAAATTCTCTATGCCGGTGTAGAACCATTCGATAAGGAAGGTGGTGAACACTATCTTCGCAGCTCCGGCCCAGAACA
>DVHI01000106.1 GCA_018712275.1 Candidatus Coprenecus avistercoris
AACCACTCAAAATTCAACACTTTTCCAAAAATATTCTCTTCGGTTCAATGCAAATTATTTTTGCCATCTTCAGTACTCTTATGCCCATAAATTATTTACGCATAATTTTCGCATACCATTCCTTATCCGGATGGTAACCGTAAAAGCATTTGCCGTCCCCGCCAAGGTCCCACGGCGAAGTCAACTCCGTAGAACGATATGGCAGTCGCTCATATTTCCGCAGACGCATCAGTATCCTGACGCGCCTACGGAAACGCTTGGATGCGATCTGCTTGCCTCTTTTCTGAGATTTACATCCACAGACTGTGCCTGCAGGATATTTCTTCCTCGAACCACTCATCGTACTCATCGAAATCATTATGGAAATCCGTCCAGTCTTTGGAAGCGTACTCTTTTTCGAAGGCGACCAGATCTTCTTTCAGACGTTCCCTCACAGTGTCCTCTCCGTCATCGCCGCTCATCACCCATTCCACGTGCCCGGCATATATTTCCGCAATACGGATCTGCCTGTAGGCCTCCTTCATCGTCCTGATGGTACTGTCGTTGAGTTCCAGCACATCCGCATCGTACGGATAGTGGTCAAAGACGCAATGGTGGATAGCGTACAGCACCGGAACCCTCTCACCTCTGGGAACTCCTCTCATATAGGATTTAGTAGACTGAAATACGGTTTCAGTCTCATCTTGGAAAAAACGTCCGCCGATGTATTGCGGCTCTGCCTTAACCACATTCTTAAAACGACGCAAAAGGTAAGCCTCCGCTTCCTCACGGCTCGAAAATCTCCTGTGCTTTGCGACGCTGTGAATCGAATGAGGATAATCCATTTTGTTAATTATCCAGTAGTCCTCATGAACCATCTCCGGCTTTGGCCTCAATGCCCTTGCAATGTCACGCTCGATGATTCCGGCGGTCTTGCGTATCCGCCATTGCTGATAATCAAAGTGTCCTCTACTCATAGCTTCTAAAATTATGCGATTGCCCGCGATTTCATTTGAATGCGAAGGTGGGGAATTATCCGGCTGAAATCTGAATCCTAAAAAAAGATGTCGAAGTTTACAGCTATTTAAAATTTTGATATTTTTTAAATTTCTGTGCGGGACAACATTCAGTCGAACATCACGCGCGGATTCATCTCATGAGGGCTTTTCCAGAAGATGCCTCTGCGGGCAAGCACTGCGGCCTTTGAGCTCCAGTACAAGAAGCAGAAGCCCATGCCCCTTGGGGCATTCCTGCCTATGGCCTCGTCCGTCTCTTTCTCCACCTCATAGTAGATTTCCTCCCACAGCGGAGTGCGTTCGATAGGGTCAAAACGCAGATACCGATGATATTTTCGGCACCACTCCTCCTCCGTCACCCCGTCTATGTCGATGTATTCCCGCCATTTTCCCAGCTCGGCCTCTACCTCTCCGACAGTCAGCGGATCGTCATATTCTTTCAGATCCTCCTCCGACACTGACTTGAAAAGTGCGGCCTGCCGCTCGAGGACACTGATCGCGAAGCGCGGAGTGTCGCTCTTAGAGATATTGTCGAGGAGGATTTTCATGAGAAATATCTTGTCGCAGGGCGAGTGCCGGCCGCTCCGTTCCGAGAGTGCGTCCAGCATTGCAACGACCTCTTTTGCAAGCGGATAATTCTTCCACATCATCATTTTCCGGGAGTTGCTGCGCATCCGTTTGAGCAGTCTTACGGACCGGCGAATCTGAAAAGGATATATTTTCATAGTTCACGTGGTGTTAATCAGTTAAACATAAGCATCGTAGCGTCCGTCATCATCGGGATATTCATCTTCATACGGTATATCCGTCTCATCCGGTTCTTCCTGTGCCCCCTGGCCGTCGGACAGCGGCAGATAATATTGCTCTATCTCCGGGGCAAATGCGGTCAGACGGCCCTGCCTATATGCCTCAACTGCCTCAGAGAGCATTGCCTCCGAACCGTAGCGGGCTCCCTTGAGAGCGCAGATGTCCCTGAAATACTGCGCGTCCCCCTCTTCCTCGATATCCCCGTTGAGCGACATGAGATACAGCTGCCCGTATGCGTCACCGCTGCCGAGGATTGAGGCGCGGGCATACCATTTATAGGCCTCGCCGTAGTTCTCGACAGTATTGTACAAACCATAGTGATAGGTGTTTCCAAGGCTCAGCGCAGCTTCCTTCGACCCCATGCCGTAGGCCTTCTCCAGCAGGGAGATGTACCTGTCCCGTGCGCACAACTGACTGTAACGCTGCATATTGTCGAAATCCTCCACCTGACACAATGCCTGCAGATAGACGCAGTAGCAGTCCCGGTGCTCCGCCCCTACGGCCAGCGCCGCTGAAAATGCTTCCGGGTCGGCCAGCTCGTCGTTTTCATTGAACGACAGGGCACACGCCAGGTCAGACCATGCAGCGATAATCCCTCCATGGGCCGCCGCCTCATAGTCATCCTTCGCATCCGGGAAACTGCCGGTTACCTGAACGGCCCATCCGCGCATATACCTCCACATCGGATTGTCCCCTTGGTCGCGTATCAGCTCATTGAGGAGTTCTATCGCTTTCGCAGGATCGGATTTCAACCCTGACCTTCCGAATATCAAGTCCCTAATATAGGCAAATGCGGCCAGGTCGCACCCCTGTTCCATCGCCTCGGCCAACAAGGTCTTCGCCCGCAGCCTGTCCACCAGTCCTATGTCCCCGCAACGGTACATCAGGGCCAGGCCCGCCGCCCCCTCAGGGTATCCTTTCTCATAAGCCTTTCTGAAACAACGCTCCGCGATGCTGTCGGACGTCTCATCAGGACGCACGTAATAATGGTAGCGGCCCAGACCGTAAAGCGCATACCTGTTGCCCGTATCCGCAGACTGGCGCAGTTTGGCTAAAGTGCTGTCATGGAGGAAAAACAGATTCTCACCGGCCAGAAAAGTCCACATAAGGCGCTTGACTGCCGTCGGGTCATCCGCAAATGCCTTGTCCGACAGGAATGTCTGCACCAGAGCGTTGAAGGACCCGCGCCGGAACATCCCGGGGAAATCCCGGGACACGCAGGGCCGCACCGCCTCTATCGAGAGATATCCGACCACCGACTCACGGACATGGATATTCTTGGGAACCTCAGCGCTGAACAACTCAGGCATTTCCCCTCCTACCCTGACCTTCAACTGCTTGCCCTCGAAACTAAGTTCCATGTACTCGCCGTCATAGTAATCCACCACCGGCGGCTCCGCGCTGAAAGGCCAGTCCGGCAAAGCCCTTCCGGGAACAATCGCCGATGCGTCAACCGGCACCTCCCTCTTGAGAGTACTGCTGACCGAGCCTCTGTCGCTGTAGCTGCTGTAAAGCTTGATAACACATTCGTTTTCCATAATACACGATCAAATGTTGTGATGGAGGGCCTTCGCATGATGATGCGCATGCGGAGAGAAATTGACAATGCCCACGCCCGCAAAGACCAGCACCGTCGCCACTCCCTTCGCCCAGGTCATCGTATCGAGACCCACCGCAAGGCTGATGCACATTGCCACCACCGGCTGCACGTAGGAATACATGCACACCAGCACCGGCTTGAGCCGCTTCTGCCCCACGGGTATCAGGAAATAGGCCACGAACGTCGCCCCTACCACCACATAAAGTATCTGAAGTACAATATTCCAGGGAATGGCCCCATACTCAATGCTCAGCACCCCGCCGCTGAACGGCAGCGCATAAAGCGTCGAGAAGAGGAACATCCACTTCATGAACGTCACCACATGGTATTTCTGTATAATGGGCTTGAAAACACCCACATAGCAGGCAAACGCCGTAGCATTGACAAACATCAGCAGCACCCCTCCGAACGACGTGTGCTCCGCCCCAGAAGCCGCTGTTACAGAGTTCAGCACGATGAACAGCACCCCGGCCAGACTCACCCCTAATCCCAGCACCCCCTGCCACGTAATCCGGTCCTTCAGCACCACCGCCGCCACCACCATCGTCATCACCGGCGTCATCAGTCCCAGCACCGAAGCATCCACCGCCGTCGTCATCGTAATCGCCTTCAGGAAAGCGAACTGCGTCAGAAACAGCCCCAGGAGCGAGGCCACAGCAATCTTCCAGAGGTCCCCTCTCTCCACCCTCTCCCGCCTCGCCTCGGGCAAGCACAGGGACATCACCCAGAACAGCACCAGCGCCCCGGCCGACCGCATCAGGAACAGCGACATCGGAGGCACATGGCCGTCATTGGCTATGTTCTTGCAGCACACGATATTGAACCCGAAGATCAGGTAGGCTGCAAGGCAGGCGAGGTTACCGGTGAGGGCGTCTTTGGCGGTTGAGTTCATGGTATGGTTTCAAAAAAGCTCCGTCATCAGCCCGCTCCACCCAGTAGCCTGGTCGAACTTGCTGGCCCGGTACGACTCCAGGCGCTTTCCTTCGAAGTATTCCGGCAGGGTACAGATATTGAACGAGACCTTGAAACCGTCCAGCTTGTAGTTGTGGACATTGAGGATCACCGCCTCATCCAGCTGATTGCGGAACTCACCCACGAGGGTCATGAGCTCGGGATGAGCAGTATAGACCACTGCGCGGTAAAGGAAGTCGTAAAGGTCGCAGGTACCGGGCTTCCTGCTGTACAGGTCCATCTGGAGGGAAGCATCCATCGCGGCGCGGTAACCGTCAGCGTAGGAGCGTCCGAGTACCTGGGGACTGTCCGTTGTGGCGCAGAGCCGGTCCAAAGAGCCGCCCATCTCGTCGAATATCCCGCGGAGACTCTCCATCAGCGGTGCGAAACGGCTCATATCCACGGCACTGAACGAAGAACCCATGTGTTCGAAGGGAAACTCTATCCCGTTGAAAAATTCCCCGCAGTGCTCAACGTACTCATACAGGAGCGAGCGCATGTCCTCACTACGGTCCAGCAGCTTGATGAAGTAGGGATAATCCCCTCCTATATCAGGCAGATAGCTGCCTCCGAAAACCACATAGTCCACATATCCGTCCCAGTCCGCGAGGGTCTCCACGCTGCCCTGCAGGCAGTTGTTCGCTATCAGCACCTCCACGTCCACACCCGACTCCCCGATACCGCGGGCAAGGTCCGAAGGCGTCATGGACTTGCGCGTCACGCCGTCGTAGAGCAGACCAGAAGCCCTGGCCCCGTCTCCTGCCGGTCTCCAGGCGTCCCCGTGTCCGGCCGTCACGAGCACATACTTGCGTCCCGGGAACATCGTTGCCGACCACTTGATAAACTCCGAAAGATTCTCATGCGAGACGATATCATAGCCGGTACCGCCGTCCCAAGCAGTATCCGTAACAAATTCAGCGTTCTGAGTATAGGACCTAAGCGTCGTCACAGTCGAATCATGAGACTTGATCAGCCACGTCACGGCCACCTGCGACTCGGGCAGCACCATCTCCATCGCATCCCGGTAGTCCATGATGCATTCGGTATGCGAGGAATCTCCGCCACTGCTGTAGAACATGATACAATAGTCGGAAGAAGAAAGCCGCTCCACCCTCCCGGTGCAGGAGACAATCATCGCGGCAGCCGCCGTCAGAGGCATCAGGAATATTAAAGATTTCTTCATACAGGTACATTTTTAGTATTTTCACTATGCAAATATAGTCAACCTGCCTGCAGAAATACTAACTTTGTACATTGAATTCAATACAGCACGCAAATGATCAAAATCTACGGAATGCCCACATGCCCCGACTGCACATACGTTGAGGAACAGATCAAGGGAAATGCCCGATACCAGGTCATCGACATCGGCGCCCACGTCAAGAACCTCAAGGAGTTCCTGCGCCTCAGGGACAGCAGCCCGGCATTCGACGGAGCCAGACGCTCCGGTGCTGCCGGCATTCCCTGCTTCCTCCTCGAGGACGGCACCGTCACCCTCGTCCCGGAAGAAGCCGGGCTCCGCTCCCGGCCCGTCGCTGAAGGCGCCTCCTGCGGGGTTGATGGCTCAGGATGCTGAGGGCGGAAATAAAATTGGTCTTCAATTTTAGAATTAAACAAATATGTACAAGTATTCAGACATCCAGGAGATAACAGATAAAATCGTCCAGTTCACAGCAGAACGGGACTGGGACCAGTTTCACAATGGCAAGGACCTTGCACTGGCCCTCTCAATCGAGGCTGCAGAATTGAATGAGCTCTATTTATGGAAGAAAGCGGAAGATGTCGATATTGAGAAAGTCAAGGAGGAACTTGCGGACATTCTGAATTACGCTTTTCTGATAGCGGATAAATACAACTTTGACGTCAAGCAGATAATTCTCGACAAACTGGAGCGTAACGCCCTAAAGTATCCTGTTGACAAGGCAAAGGGCAATGCTAAGAAATACAACGAGCTATGATAGTCTATCACTCCAGCAAGCAGGGATTTGTTGAAGATGTATTCTACGGAACAATCGCCGATGACATAGACAATGCCTTTTACACTCATCTTGGAAGGCATA
>DVHI01000107.1 GCA_018712275.1 Candidatus Coprenecus avistercoris
GACGGGACAGCTTCTTCATTAGCATTTCTGCGTGATGGTAAACGAGGAGCTGCTGCTGTCATGTCAGCTACCGGAGCTACCGGAGCTATACTGTATACTACAGACGGAGGTGATGTTTGGAGCTTAAGCTCAGTGCCTTTCAACTTCAGTATAGAATCTTTGGATTTTGTGGGAGGATATAATTGAAGTTTGGCACGGTGTTTGTAAGTAAATAAGTCGATAGTTTTTTCATAGGTTAAGTTTTAGGTTAAGTTAAGCAGTGCGCCTTTAGTCGTGAGATTAGAGGCGCACTTTTTTTGCGTCATAGCGGGTGAACTGCTGCGGATTTATCGATGTCAAAAGGAACGATGCGGTCGTTACCGTATCGAAGCACCGGTCATCGGAAGATGACGAGTTCGGAGAGGGGGCGTTTGGGGACGTGGTGGATGCCGTCTGGGGTACGCCAGTACTTGAACTGGCCGCCGGTCATCTCCTCGATTACGATGGTCTCCTTGGGCTTGCCGAGAGCGATGACGTTGATAATCTTCAGGTGCTCGGGCAGTTCCAGTATCTCATGCAGTTCCGGGCGCTTGACCGCGGCGATGATGCAGCCCCCGTAGCCGAGCTCCACTGCCTGCAGCAGCATGCTCTGCGCGGTGATGCCCTCGTCGCACAGGGTGCCGGAAGCTATCGAGGTGTCGAGCAGCTGGACGATGTAGGCCGCCGGCCTCTCTCCCTCTTCGGGACCCGGCCATTCCGGCAGGTATCCTGCCCATGCGAGGGTGGGGAAGATTCTGGAGTTGAGCTCCCGGTCGTTGGTTATCAGAAATTTCAGAGCCTGGATATTGCGTCCCGAAGGGGACAGGCGGGCCGCGTCGGCGATGGTCATGAGATCCGCCTCAGGCACCGCCGTCTCCTGATAGAAACGGCGGTAGCTGCGGCTGCGGTGCAGGGCTTCTCTTACGTCCATGGCCTTACAGCACCGGGGTTATGGAGATGATCCGGACATCCTTGAGCGGACGGTCCATGGCGTTGGTTCTCAGTGAGGCTATCCTGTCGATGACTTCAAATCCGTCCAGTGTCTCGCCGAATACGGTGTAGGCTCCGTTGAGGTGACTGCAGCCATCCTCGCTCTGGACGATGTAGAACTGTGAGCCGGAGGATTCCCTTCTGGGGTTGGCGGTGTCTCCCAGGCGGGCGGCAGCCACCGCTCCTTTCTTATGGGTATGTGCGGGTATTATCTCGGCGGGAATGGTGTAGTCGGGACCGCCGTTGCCGTACTCGTCCTCCTTGGCGGGATCCTTGGTGTTGGGATCACCGGTCTGGATCATGAAGTTGTAGATGACGCGGTGGAAGAGTACGCTGTCGTAATAGTGCTGCGAGGCGAGCTTTACGAAGTTGTCCCTGTGAAGGGGAGTGTCGGCGTAGAGCAGGATGGTGATGGTGCCCTCTGTCGTGTGAATCTCGAAGATGGGCTCTTCCGGCAGTGAGGCCGGGTCGAATGCGAGGTTGCTGTCCATGGTCTTGGGGTTTTCAGTTGTTTCTGATGTGGCTTCTGCTGCCGCCGTGCTTTCTCCGGCAGCTTTCTGGCTGCGGTTGCCGCAGGAGGCGGCTGCCAGCGATACGATGAGTATCAGGGCAAAAATTTTTGATTTCATAGCGATGTTTCCTTATCTTTGAGTGATTTTACAAAGATAATAATGCGCTCCCGAATATTGCCAATATTTTTTCTTTTATTGTGCCTGACAGTGGCTGCCGTGCCTGTCAGAGCCCAGTCCGTAGGCCTGGTGCTCAGTGGCGGCGGAGCCAAGGGACTGTCACACATAGGAGTAATCAAGGCGCTGGAGGAGAATGGCGTGCCTATCGATTACGTATGCGGTACCTCGATCGGCTCGATTGTCGGAGGTCTGTATGCCATAGGTATGTCACCGGACGATATGATAGCCCTCATGAAGACTCCGCAGTTCCAGTCATGGTATACCGGTAATGGGGAAAGTGAATTTTTCTCCTATCTGTATTCCGGCTATCCAACACCTGGAATGGTAAATCTGAATATCAAGTGGGACGAGAAAGAACTGGCGCAGGGACGGCGCAAGATGAAGATATCCCTTCCTACCAGTCTGGTCTCTCCCTTTCCGATGGATATCGCTTTCGTGCAGATGTTTGCCAACGCATCGGCGGCTGCGGATTACGATTTTGACCGCCTGATGCTGCCATTTTTCTGCGTCTCTGCCGACGTGCTGCATAAGGAACCCTATGTGTCGGACAGAGGCGATCTGGGCTCTGCTATCAGGGCCTCCATGACTTTTCCGGCATATTTCAAGCCTGTGGTCATAGACTCCGTGCTGCTTTTTGACGGAGGTTTCTATAACAACTTTCCATGGGAGATTATGAAGAAGAAGTTCAGCCCGGATTTTATCATAGGAGCCAAATGTGTGAAGGGCGAGCCTATAGGGGCGGACCAGGACGATCTGTATAAGCAGCTTGAGACCATCATGACAGTGGATACGGATTACGATATTCCGGAAAAGGAGGGAGTCTTGATTTCAGGTGTC
>DVHI01000108.1 GCA_018712275.1 Candidatus Coprenecus avistercoris
AAATTATTATTCCAACATCGAGAACCTGGAGACAGACGATAGATTGATTGCCACTTTCTCCATCCCTTCCGGAGAGATCACAGACCCGGTAGAAGTGGAATTTTCCTCCATTATCCAAATGGTATCCCAGAACATACTCCAGACCGATGCCGCCGACACTGTTGCAAACCATCCGGCAGATCCTCTGAGCATGTGGCAAAGCGGCGGTGTCAAGGGCGCATCCCGTTTCCTTACCATCAACTTCATCTATCAGGCCACCACTTCCGGAATCCAGCACTCAATATATCTGGTTGATGACCTCAATGCTGAGAATCCTGACAAAGACGGGTATTACCACTTGAAATTCAGGCACGACGCCAACAACGACCAACTCATCTATACCGCATCCAGCGTAGCCACATTCCCCCTCCCCGAAAAATACACGGCCCCCGGCATAAAGGGCCTCAAGGTAGACTTCAACACCATCAGTGAGGATAAGGACAGTACCCTGACCGTCACTTTCAAATAGGTCCTTCAGCCTTAACGTATAAAATACGCCCACTCACTGTCTGGTATGTGAATGGGCGTATTTTTATACTATTGCCTACAGGCTGTCACCGAAGTCTTCCTTGAACCTGGCGACGAGGCGTTCGGGCCAGTCGCCGACGGGCTCCATCGGGGTGCGGAAGCAGCGCTGCATGCCGGGGATGTCGTGGCAGCGGATGGCACCGATAAGGCGGCGGTTGTCGTAGAGCCATTTCAGGCGGTCGAGGGCGTACATGGTCTGGGAGAGGGTCAGGACCTTGCGGGGAAATGCCATACGGACGAGTTCCATATCCGCGATGAAATCCGGGTCATCCTCCGAGACATCGGCGTAGGTACCGCCGTCCATGGTCCTCACTCCGGAGCACAGGTAAATGGCTGCGGCGAGGGAACTGGCGGGCAGGTCCTTCACGGGCAGATGGCCGCAGAACTTCTTAGCGTCTATCTGGGCTCCGAGCACACCCGGAGGGGTAACCATAGGGATGCCCATCCTGACGGCCTCATTTACGAAATATCTTATGAACTCGGGGTTCTGGCAGATGTACTCTTCGTCAGTAGCCTCGTACAGTCCCTGGGCCATGGCCTCTATCTCCTTCATGGACATGCCGCCGTAGGTGACGTAGCCCTCGAACACGGCTACGACCTGGTCCATCTTGAGCTTGTCCTGATAGTTGTCGGTGGCGATGACGGCACCTCTGGTGCAGGAGAGCTTGCGGGCCGAGAAATAGACTATATCGGCCAGCGAGCACATCTTCAGCAGGACTTCGGCCAGGGTTGCATGGGCGTACTCCGGCTCGCGCTGAATGATCAGCCAGGCGTTCTCTCCGAGCAGGCAGGCGTCGAGCAGCACCTTGATGCCGTGGCGGTCGGCCACCTTGCGCACCTCCATGAGGTTGGCCATCGAGAAGGGCTGTCCGCCGATGAGGTTGGTGGAGGCCTCCATGCGGATGAAAGGTATGTGCTCAGCCCCGTACTGAGCGATGCAGTCCTCGAGACGGGCGATGTCGATATTGCCCTTGAACTGGTTGTCGGAGGCGGAGGAGAAGGCCACTTCGGGGTCGACGAGGTCGACGGGACGCCCGCCGTTGAGCTTTATGTGGTTGACGGTACTGCCGAAATGGTAGTTCATGGGGATTATGTCCCCCGGCTTCAGGAACGCCCGCATGATTACGTTCTCAGCGGCGCGGCCTTGATGCGCGGGCACCACATAACGCTTGCCGAGCACATCGAATACGGCCTTCTCGAGCCGTTTGAACGACTCGCTGCCGGCGTATGCGTCGTCGGCCCGCATCATGGCGGCCAGCTGCAGGTCGCTCATGGCGTTGGTTCCGCTGTCGGTCAGCATGTCCAGGTAGACATCCGCCGAATCCATGCGGTAAGTATTGAATCCGCCCTTTTTCAGGGCCTCCAGTCTTTCATCTATAGGCAGGAGCCTCACCTTCTGCACGATACGCGCACGGTGGAACTCCAAGGGAATATCTATGCCAGTGTAGAACTTTACTTTCGGCATTTTTATATTTTTTAAAATTTTTAAAATCCTCCGGAACTTCTGTTAATGACCGCCGTACAGGTATTCCTCCTGCTCAGGGGTCAGGGTGTCTATACCGGTGCCCCAGCTCTCGAGCTTCATCCGGGCAACCTCGGCGTCTATCTCCTCCGGCACACTGATGATGCGGGGCATGTCCTCTCCGCGGTGCCGCACCAGATAGCGGGCACCCAGGGCCTGAATGGCGAAGCTCATGTCCATGATCTCGGCGGGATGCCCGTCTCCTGAAGCCAGGTTGACCAGACGGCCCTCGGCGAGGATGAACACTGAACGGCCGTTCGACAGGCGGTAGCCCATGATATTGTTGCGGGCCGTCCATGACTCCACGGCCATGGTCTTGATGCCGTGTACGTCCACCTCACAGTCGAAGTGTCCGGCATTGCAGCAGATGGCTCCGTCCTTCATCTTCAGGAAGTGCGCGGGAGTGATGACGTCCTTGCAGCCGGTCACGGTCACGAAGATATCTCCCAACTCCGCGGCCTGCTCCATCGGCATGACCTTGAATCCGTCCATAACAGCCTCAATGGCCTTGACAGGGTCGATCTCTGTGACGATGACAGATGCCCCCAGTCCCTTTGCCCTCATAGCCACGCCCTTGCCGCACCAGCCGTATCCGGCTACGACGACATTCTTGCCGGCCACGATGAGGTTGGTCGTGCGGTTGATGCCGTTCCAGACGGACTGGCCGGTACCGTAGCGGTTGTCGAAGAGGTATTTGCACTTGGCGTTGTTGACCAGCACCATAGGGAAGCGCAGTTCCCCTGCCCTGGCCATCGCCTCGAGCCTCATCACTCCGGTGGTGGTCTCCTCGCAGCCTCCTATGATTCCGGGGATGAGTTCCGGCATCTCGGTATGCAGGGTATGCACCAGGTCGCCTCCGTCGTCAATGATGATATTGGGTCCGCAGGAGACTACCTTGCGGATATTGTCCATATATTCCTGCTCCGAGCAGCCGTACCAGGCGAATACCTCGAGGCCCTCATGCACGAGAGCGGCGGCCACGTCGTCCTGGGTGGAAAGGGGATTGGAGCCGGTGATGTACATCTGCGCCCCGCCGGCGGCAAGGGTCTCGCAGAGGTAGGCTGTCTTGGCCTCCAGATGTATCGAGAGGGCTATTTTCAGTCCCTCAAAGGGTCTTTCTTCCTTGAATTTCTTCTCTATCCTGTTGAGCAGGGGCATGTTGGCCCTTACCCAGTCTATCTTGCGGCGGCCTTCGGCCCAGGTTTCAGGTTTCTTGATATCACTCATATTCTAAAGCATTCTTCGTTTTCGGAAAACCAAAATTACTACAAAAATCGCAACAATCATCAACGCCAGCAGAATAAAAAAGTCCGCCAGTCCGCTTCCGGCCACCGGCAGGTTGATATTCATGCCGTAGATGGAAGCTATGAGGGTCGGCGGCATCAGGAGGAGGGACACGAAGGTGAAGACCTTCATGATGCGGTTCTGCTCGAGGTTGATCAGACCGACTACTGTGTTCTGGAGGTAGTCCAGACGCTCGAAGCTGAAGTTGGTATGGTTGAGCAGGGATACGATGTCCTTGTTGATGACCGAAAGTTTCGGAAAGATATCGCGGGGGAACTTGTCGCTCTTCATGATGGAGGATATCATCCTCTGCTTGTCGACCACGTTCTCGCGCACCAGCATGGTGTTCTCCTGCAGCTGGTTGATATCCAGGAGGAACTCCTCGTTGACATCCTTGCCGGCACTGACCTTCTTGCTGTAGGTGTCTATCTCCTTGGACATGAGCTCGATCATGTCGGCGTCGAGGTCGATCCGGTTCTCGACGATGCCGATAAGGACGTGATAGCCTGTGGGATAGAGCCGGCTGTTGACCTGTATCCTGCGCTGTATGTCCGAGAAGCTGCGCAACTGCACGTTCCTGATGGATACGATGATACCCTCGCAGAGAATGAACGAGACGGCCTCCATCGAGTACTCGTCGGGGCCGGGAATCAGGAAGTTGGTGTTGACGGAGATAGTCGTCTCGGTCTCAGAGTAGCGGGACGATGACTCAATCTCCTCGGCCTGGGCCCTGGAGGACAGGGAGGTATCGAGGAAAGCCTCGACCGCGCGTTTCTCGTCTCCGTCCGGGGAGAAAAGGTCAATCCAGATTACATCGTCCATTCCCAGTTCATCCAGAAATACTACTGACTGGGAGATGGATATCTTGCCTTTGTCTTTATAGAATATCTGTATCATGCTTCTTTCGGAGTTTGATGATGGTTAAATTGATGGGTAATACTCTCCCGCTGGAGAGCGCCTG
>DVHI01000010.1 GCA_018712275.1 Candidatus Coprenecus avistercoris
TCATATTTAAAATCATTGTTATGGAAAGTTTTCTCAACAGAATGGCCGAAAAGGCCTCCAAGACAGTGCGGCACTGGTGGCTATATCTGCTCACCGGCATCCTCTCAATCATTGCCGGCATCGTAGTATTCTGCAACCCTATAGAGAGTTACCTCACACTCAGCATCATGTTCGGAGTACTCATGCTGGTATCCGGTATCGTGGAACTAGTGGTCAGCTCCACCAGCCGCAGCTACTTCACGACCCGCAGCTACAGCATAGTAGGCGGCATCCTCGACCTGCTTATGGGTCTGTTCCTGTGCTGCTACCCGCGCGTAACCCTCGTCGTACTGCCAGTAGTACTTGGCGTGTGGATGATGTTCCACAGCTTCATGATTATCGGTCTGGGCAGCGACATGGACTCCTTCCGTATCCGTGGCAGCGGCTGGGTAATCGCTGGCGGCGTGATACTCCTGCTCCTCTCACTGGGCATCACATTCTTCCCCCTGACGCTCGGAACAGCCTCTGTGGTCATTCTCACCGGCTGCGCCCTGATCGTATTCGGCATCATGCTTATAGCCCTGAGCATACGTCTGCGCCGCATCCACGAGCACTTCCGCTTCCACGATGCCGAGATAGTAGACTGAGGCTATAGCCGGTAATTGCTAGCAATAAGTTGGTATTTCAAATCCGGGAATAATCTTTTTCATTTGCAGTGTGAAATTCTAAATACACAACAGATGAAAAAGATTGTTATTATTTACGGTTCGTCCACCGGGACGACACAGGCAGTGGCAGAAGCCATAGCCTCCAGACTGGATGTCAAAGATGTTTTCGACGTGGCTACGATAACCAAGGGACAGGTAGAGCCATACGATGTCCTTATCCTCGGGACCTCGACTTGGGGTGACGGAGAGCTTCAGGATGACTGGAATGACGGAATCAACGTTATCAAATCAGTCAATCTGGCCGGGAAGGACGTGGCACTGTTCGGCTGCGGAGACTCCATGGCATACTCCGACACTTTCTGCAACGGTATGCACCTGCTCAAGGAAGAGCTGGAAGGCACCGGCTGCAATTTCATTGGCGGCATCCCGGCCGACGGCTATTCCTACTCAGACTCCACTGCCGTCGAAGAAGGAGAATTCATCGGTGCGGCCATAGACGACAACAATGAGCCGGAAAAGACCGGTAAGCGGATAGACACCTGGATCGCCTCTTTCAAGGACAGGTTGTAACCTTCTATGCTGATGCTTCCGAGCGGAGAAAAATATAAGTCCCGGAAGACTAGCCGCCCTCGGCACTAGAGGGAGGGGCCCGCCGCAAAGCGGTGGGAGGGCCTGGTCTTCCGGGACTTATATTTTCCTTCGCTTATCGCGAAATCTCTACAGACTACATGAATACGACCTCGAGATCAGGGTCAGGCATATCGGGGTCGAGCGGGAAGATCGGACGCTCAAGACGCTTGTAGGGCAGCTGGAGCAGGTCCTGGTCCACACCGCCTCGGGTCTGGGCCATCATCCAGTCCCCGGCATGACTGATCTCGTAGAGTTCCTCTGTCAGATAGCCGAGCTTGACCACTATGATGTCCACGTCATAGGGATTGATACCCAGACGCTCGAAGTCCCCCTTGTAATGGTAAGGACTTCGGTCCTCGCCCACGATGACGAGCATCGAGCCTGTCTTGATTACCACCTGGTCATTGCGCTCGCGGTCCAGAATCTTGACCACTGTTCCGTCAAGCATTACGGGAGGTGCATAACGGTCATCGACAGCAGCCCCTACCTTGCAGCGCACATGACCGCCCTCGCCTGCTTCCTTGGCCTGTGCCACCATCTCAGGTCCGGGTATAGCGGCATAGACGAGTGTCTTGCCGCCGGCCTTCTTGAACTCGGGACGTGCCAGCAGCTTCTGGAGAGTCCAGGTCACGTCACCGGCCCCTCCTGCTGTCGGGTTATCACCCATATCACTTATAAAATACGGCTTCTTGTCGCTCTTTATAGCCTTGGCCAGAACCTCCTCGAGGGAAGCCGTAGGAGCCACGAACTCGAAATCGTCGCGCACCGACCAGAAATGTTCAGCCAGGGACTTGGCTCCGGCAGCCACCTGCGCGCTGTCATCCCCGGTAACCATCACCACGCCGTGATTGCGGGGCTCGTCAGCCCAGGGATAGGACATCCAGATGGCAGCGTCTATCACCCCGTCCTGAGCCTCGATAGGCTCGATGGCAGCATAGAGGGACTTGCCGGGCTCCACACGGGTGGAAGTCTTCTCTCCTGGCAGGAGGATGGGCACCTTTACCCAAGCCTTGTAGGCAGGTTTGCCCTTACCGCTTTCAAGGCGGTCCAACAGGTTGACAATAGCCCTTTCACGGCTGATATACCTGTCGGTATGGGGAGCCATACGGTACGAAGTTATCAGGTCGGTACTCCTGGCCAGACGGGGGGATACACATCCGTGGGGATCCATAGAAGTGGATATGAGGACATCGTCCCCTACTACCTCGCGGATCCTCGTGATATAGTCTCCTTCCGGATCATCCAGTCCCTCAACGCTCATTGCGCCGTGGATATCCAGGAAAATACCATCATAGGGCATGTTCTCCTTCAGCAGTCTCAGCGACTGATTGAGCAGAGTGTCGTAGCACTCGCGGGTCACCATTCCGCCGGGGGTAGCCCACGCAACTATGGTCGGGACCCAGTCGGCACGGGCGAGCAGTTCATTGTCCTCCCCCCTAAAAAATGGATAGGACTTGATGATGTCCTCCCCATAGAGGGGACGGAACATATCCAGGGTAGTACGGGCAGGTGAAAAGGTACTGCACTCTATGCCCACGCCCACTATGGCGACACGCGGTTTCTTCTCAGCGCAGCCGCACACTACAGCCGCCGCCAGGGCGAATGTAAGTATCTTGGAACAATATCTCATACGTGAAGCCTCGAATTAAAGTTCAACAGCGGTCCCATTGTCCAGCAGCTCCCGGATAGTCTTCAGTACGGAGGCAAAATGCTCCTCATCGAAGCCGGTGGCGGCATCCACCACCACCCCGTCGCGGCCGATGACATACGCTCTGGGAATGGTCTCAGTCGCAAAGAGGGAATAGACCTCACGCTCGGGATCGGGATAGAGGGCAAATGTAAAATTCTTGGTCTTGTTGTACTCGGTCAGGTCTGCGTCGGTATGCTCGCGTCCCACCACTACCAGACGGAAGTCCTCCTCATTCTGGAACATGGGAAGAAGAGTGTCCTGTACGGCCGCCAGCTCCAGCTGGCAGGGAGGACACCATGTGGCAAAGAAGCAAAGGTATGTGACCTTACCCTTGAGGTCGGCCGATGAAAGGTCTCCGTAGACTTCGGAGCTCAGGGAGAATTCAGGAAGGGTATCCCCGGCCTTTACCTTGTCGGAATCATTGTTCTTGCAGGACACCGCCAGCAGCATGGCTGCTGCGGCCATTATCAAAAGTAAACGTCTCATAGGCTTATAAAGTTTTGTTATTCTCAGACAGCTTCAGTTCCCTTGCCCTGAAAGTGTTCTTCATCAAGGATATAATGGTCATAGGTCCTACCCCGCCAGGTACAGGCGTGATGTAGGAGCACTTGGGCGCAACCGTCTCGAACTCCACGTCCCCTACGATACGGTAGCCTTTGGGATTGTCGGCAGGCACACGGGTTATTCCTACGTCTATGACTACCGCACCATCTTTCACCATATCTCCTTTCAGGAATTCAGGCACACCGAGAGCGGCGACAATGATATCGGCGCTTCTAGTATAGGAGGCGATGTCCTTTGTCCTGCTGTGGCACATGGTGACGGTACAGTCTCCGGGATTGGCCTTGCGCGAAAGGAGGTTGGCCATGGGACGGCCTACTATGTTGCTGCGCCCCAGAACTACGCAATGTTTGCCGGAAGTCTCTATCCCATAGTGCTCAAGCAGCAGCAGGATGCCGTATGGGGTCGCCGGCAGGAAAGCCTCCTCGCCAAGAGCCATACGGCCGACATTCACTGGATGGAACCCGTCCACGTCCTTGAGGGGGGATATGGCATTGATGACCTTGTTCTCGTCAATATGCTTGGGCAGAGGCAACTGGACGATGAAACCGTCCACATCGTCATCCTCGTTCAGGTCCTGTATCCGGGCAAGAAGTTCCGCCTCGGTTATTGTTTCTGGAAACGTCAGAAGCGTGGACTTGAATCCCACTTCAGCACAGGCCTTTTCCTTGTTGGCCACGTACGTCTTGCTGGCTCCGTTCTCACCGACCAGCACTGCCACCAGATGAGGAGGGCGCTCCCCGCGGGAGACCATCTCCGCCACCTTGGCCGCTATCTCTTTTTTCACGGCTGCAGCCGTCTCTTTACCATTTAAAAGAATCATATGGATACACTTTATATTGTCTTAAAATAACTATCTGTGCCTCATGCCCTTGACCGTCCTCACAGCATTGCGGACGCCTCCGGAAGTCACGTTCTTCATGATCTTGCGGGTGCCCTCGAACTGCTTGAGCAGGCGGTTGACATCAGCTATCGTAGTGCCGCTGCCTTCGGCTATCCTGCGGCGGCGGGAACCGTTGATTACCGCCGGATTCTCCCTCTCATAGGGAGTCATGGAGAGGATGATGGCCTCGACGCTCTTGAAGGAGTTGTTGTCTATGTCCACGTCCTTGAGGGCCTTGCCCACACCGGGAATCATGGAGGCCAAGTCCTTGATATTGCCCATCTTCTTGATCTGCTGGATCTGCTGATAGAAGTCCCAGAGGTTGAACTGGTTCTTGGCCAGCTTCTTGGCCAGCTTGCGGGCCTCCTGCTCGTCGTACTGCTCCTGGGCTTTCTCCACCAGGGAGACCACATCGCCCATGCCGAGAATACGGTCGGCGATACGGTCAGGATGGAAGACATCGAGGGCTTCCATCTTCTCGCCGGAACTGATGAACTTGATGGGCCTGTTGACAACGGCCTTGACCGAAAGGGCGGCACCGCCTCTGGTATCACCGTCCATCTTGGTGAGCACCACTCCGTCGAAGTCCAGACGGTCGTTGAAGGCCTTGGCGGTCTCCACCGCGTCCTGACCGGTCATGGCATCGACCACGAAGAGGGTCTCGGTAGGCTTGACTGCATCCTTGATGGCGGCTATCTCGTCCATCATCTCCTCGTCCACAGCCAGACGGCCGGCGGTATCGACGATGACCAGGGAATAATTTTCCTTAGTGGCGTATGATATGGCGTTCCTGGCGATTTTCACAGGATCCTTGACTCCCTCTTCCGAATAGACGAAGACCTCTATCTGGCCTCCGAGCACCTTCAGCTGATCGATAGCCGCGGGCCTGTACACGTCACCGGCCACCAGCATGACCTTCAGTCCTCTCTTACTCTTGCAGTTGAGTGCCAGCTTACCGCAGAACGTCGTCTTACCTGAGCCCTGAAGGCCGGCCACCAGAACTATGCCGGGCTTACCTTTTATATTGATGTCCGTCGCCGTACTGCCCATAAGGGTCACCAGTTCGTCGTGGACTATCTTGATCATCATCTGGTCGGGACGGACGGCGGTCAGCACGTTCTGGCCGAGGGCCTTGGCCTTCACATCATTGCAGAAATCCTTGGCCACGCGGTAGCTTACGTCGGCGTCCAGCAGGGCGCGGCGCACCTCCTTGAGCGTCTCCGCTATATTGATTTCTGTAATACGGCCCTGACCTTTGATTATCTTGAATGATCTTTCTAATTTCTCGGTTAAATTCTCAAACATATCCGGATTACTTGTCTTTTGTTAAATAATCCGCAAATTTATTAAAAAATGATTAGACACTGCCCTGAATTTTCTAAATTTGCGGCACGATTAAAAAAACAAGAAAATGGAAAGAGGACCTATCTCAAAATTCATCACTCATCATTACCGTCATTTCAACTCGGCTACCCTCGTCGACGCAGCAAAGGCATACGACGACCTGATGAACCGGGGCGGCAAGATGATGCTGGCAATGGCGGGAGCCATGAGTACCGCCGAGCTCGGTATCTCTCTGGCAGAGATGATACGTCAGGGCAAATTCTCCATCGTATCCTGCTCCGCCAACAACCTCGAGGAGGACATCATGAACCTCGTGGCCCACTCCCACTACAAGAGAGTGCCCAACTACCGCGACTTGACTCCCGAGCAGGAGCACGAGCTGCTGGAGAACCACATGAACCGTGTCACGGACACCTGCATCCCCGAGGAGGAGGCATTCAGGAGACTGGAACATCATCTCGTAGAGGTATGGAACGACATGAAGGCCAAGGGTGAGAGACTTTTCCCCTGGGAGGTAATCTACCGCCTGCTGCGCAGCGGAGTGCTAGAGCAGTACTATGAGATCGACCCCAAGGACAGCTGGGTCCTCGCCGCCTGCGAGAAGAACATTCCCATCGTAGTGCCCGCATGGGAGGACTGCACCACAGCCAATATCTTCACCGCACACTGCATCAGGGGTGAGTTCGACACCAACATGATCAAGAACGGAATAGAGACCATGATCTACCTCACCGAGTGGTACAGGGCCAACTCGGGCGGAGCCGGCGTAGGCTTCTTCCAGATCGGCGGCGGTACGGCCGGTGACTTCCCCATCTGCGTAGTGCCCATGATGGCTCAGGATCTGGAGTGGAAGGACGTTCCCCTCTGGTCGTATTTCTGCCAGATTTCCGACTCCACCACCTCCTACGGCTCGTATTCCGGAGCTGTTCCCAACGAGAAGATCACATGGGGCAAGCTCTCCAAGGACACTCCCCGTTTCATCGTAGAGTCGGACGCCACTATCGTAGCACCGCTGATCTTCGCGTACGTTCTCGGCTGGTAACAGCACTACGGGCGGACCGACCATTGGTCAGCAATGAGAAATAATAGGTCCCGGAAGACTAGCCGCCCTCGGCTCTAGAGGGAGGGGCCCGCCGCGAAGCGGTGGGAGGGCCTGGTCTTCCGGGACCTATTATTTCTCATTGTCCCTATTCTGCTACAATGTCTCGGGCTGATGCTCGGGACGGAGCAGATCGAGGACGGTCTTCACGGGGTTGAAGGTGATGAGCGGCACCTCGACGAAGACGGTGTTCCAGTTGCTCATGGAGCCGTTCCACAGGCCGGGCAGCTCCTGGGCCTTGAGGGGACGCCCCTCGTAGCTCTTGTGGCTGATGAAACCGGTATCGGGATCCACAAACTTCTGCAAATCGAATTTACGGCCCAGATAGTCCACAGTGCAGCAGACAATATCCACGGGATTGAAATGAGTCGAGCCTTTGAGCATGGCCACGGTGTCCGGATCATTCATGTCCAGCTGCGCACCTTCCAGAATCTGAAGGGATGTGGCCCCGTCAGCATCGTAGACGATGTAGGGACCGCCGCCGGGTTCTCCCTCGTTTCTCACCATGCCGCAGACGCGGACAGGCCGGTTCAGCTTGGCGTGCAGGTACTGGGGCAGTATCCGGTAGGGCACATTGGGTATTGCCACACAGAATTCCTCCTGTAGAAAAGCCTTAATCTCGTCGAGCAGGCATGGATCATCTACTCCGGCCTCCATAAGCTCATCCAGGGCATGAAGATAGTGGCAGATGACGGAACGCACCTCCAGCAGCTTGCCGGCCAATGCCTTTTTCCATATCACTGTCTCATCCAGAAGTCTCTGGTGCACCACATTGTCTATATTCTTCAGGAAAATGATGTCTCCGTCGACAGCTGCCAGATTGCCAAGCAGGGCGCCGTGCCCGCCCGGACGGTAGAGAGGCTTGCCGTCGGCCTTGAGGAACGGAGTATTGTCCTCATTGACGGCGATAATGTCAGTTGAAGGATCCTGGACACTGAACGAGATGTCGTACTTGCAGCCGAAACGCTCCTCGTACTTGGCCACAGTCTCCTGCAGAATCTTCTCGAAGCCGGCCTGATGCGCGGGCGATACGGTAAAATGAATCCTCACCTTGCCGGAGGCACTGCGGGCATAGAGGGCGCCCTCCACCAGATGTTCCTCAAATGCAGTACGCACCTCATTGTCATAACGGTGGAAGAGCACCTGCCCCTTGGGCCTGTTGCCGTAGTCGAGACCGGCCCTGCCTGCGGCGGAAGCCCCCTGCCCTATCACATGGTCCAGGACACCGAAAGGAGTGAGCCCCTCGAAATCCTCTTTAGTGTAAAATGCGAATCTGTCGATATTCTCCACGAACTTATGAGCCTTTGAGGCCGGATCCAGTTCCTTGCCGGAAGCCAGAACGTCCCTGCCCTCGAAGAGGTCCTTGAACATACGGGAAGCAGCTCCCGAAGCCGGTACGAATTTCACGGCCTCACCCGTAAATCCCTCATACCTGTCCACAGCCGCACGGCGCTCCTCCTCATCCATCACCTGAATGCCTCTGGATGGCGTGGCTGCCGCCACCAGTTTCAGAAACGGAAATCCTTTCTTGAAATTTTCGATAAACCTGTCCATATTGTATAGTTTTAAGTAGTTAAAGTTCTAAAAATCAACACAGCACTATCTTCCGCACATAATTGCCCCCAGCCAGTCGGTTAAGTTCTCCACGAACTCCCTCCAGATTGTAGAACAGCATGTTCCGGACTGTGGACGAGGACATCCGGCAGTAAAGCACCCCGTCGGCAAAGTTCAGGCTCCGGGTCGCCGCCGCCGCACGGGCTCCCACCGCCTCCGGCCACAGTCCGCATATATCCAGACCGCGCATCCTCTCTCCGATACCCGCTTCCTTTATATATTCCGTGAGCACCTCGCCCAGCAGTTTCTCTCCTATCCGCTGCATGACTGACTGTCTATTTCGGTTATAACTCCGGCACTGACATTGAAGAACCGTCCCTGGTCCGTAATGCCTCCGACTATCCTCCGCAGCCGTTCCTCGTCCGTGTCCGTGATGAATATCTGGCCGAAATCTCCCTCCACCACCATCCGTATCAGAGACGCCACCCGCCCGGAATCCAGTTTGTCGAAAAGATCGTCGAAAAGCAGGACCGGACGGTCCTTCTTCCCTGAGCACATCACACTGTACTGAGCCATCTTCAGGGCAATGATAAATGACTTCTGCTGTCCCTGGGAGGCGCACTTGCGGAGGGGATGCCCGTCCATGGAGAATTCCAGGTCATCCCGCTGCACCCCGGCGGTGGTATAGCCCAGCGCCCTGTCTTTCTGAAGGGAGGCCTCCAGGAGTTCCTGCAGTCCCGCCTTCTCCAGGTCGGAGCGGTAGCGTATGCCGATGTTCTCCCTGCCTCCGGAGATGAACCCGTAGTACTCGGCTGCCCTGGCGGCCAGCTGCTCCGCCGCATCCCGCCTCCTGGCGTGGATATATGCGGCAGGGGCGTACATCCTCTCCGAGATTGTCTCCAGGAAAAGGTCCGGCGTCCCCTCCTGACGGAGTGCGGCATTGCGCTGTTTGAGCAGGCTGTTGTAGGCTGAGACGGAACGGAGGTACTCCCGGTCCATCTGGGATATCATCATATTGAGGAAGCGCCTGCGCTCCTCGCCGGAATCGTGAATCAGGGATATGTCCGGAGGGGCCGTCATCACCACCGGGATGCGTCCGATATGCTCGGACAGACGCTTGTATGCCTTGCCGTTGCGCCTGACCGTCTTGGCCCCGTCGGAACGTACGGACACTGCGATATCCTCCTCCCGGTCCCCATCCTGGAATGTTCCGTGCAGGACTGCCTCATCCTTGCCGTAAGTGTATGTGTACCTGTCATTGACAGAGAGGAAACTCTTGGTCATGGAGAGATAGTGCACGGCGTCCAGGAGGTTGGTCTTGCCCTCCCCGTTGTTCCCGCAGATACAATTGATCTTGGGAGAGAAAGATATGTCCGCACTACCGATATTCTTGAAATTCTGTACGATTATTCTCCTTAGAAACATTCTCCATTATTTTACCAACAAAGATAGAATATTTCTTATGATTTTATCTTTGCGATTACACAAATTGTTGTATTTTTGCACCCATTATATAAAAATCAGAATTTATTGCAAAAATGGCAAAGAACGTAAACACCACCAACGAAACAGTCGGCGAGGCCGTCTCCAAGACTGAGGTATTCTTTAAGAAAAACGGCAAACTGATCGGCTACATCGGCGTCGGTCTGGTCGTTGTAGCTGCAATCATAGTCCTTATCATCCAGTTCTACTCCAAGCCCCTGAAAGACGAGGCCGTAGGACAGACATTCACCGCCGAACAGTACTTCAGGGCGGAGGACTACGACAAGGCCCTCAATGGCGACGGCAACTCACTCGGTTTCATCCAGATCATTGACGAATACGGAGCCAAGGCCGGAAAGGCTGTCTATCTCTATGCCGGCATCTGCGAGCTCCAGCTCGGCAACGCCCCCGAGGCCATCAGCTATCTGACCAAGTACAACGGCAAGGATCCCGTGCTCAAGGGCCGCGCCCTGGCAGGCATCGGTGACGCATACTCCATCGCAGGAGAGTACGAGAACGCCCTCAAGTACTATCTCCAGGCCTCTCAGGTGGAGGACAATATCTTCGCCGCCACATACCTCCTCAAGGCCGGCATCATCTGCGAGGAACTCGGCCGCAACGACGAGGCACTGGCCCACTACCGCGTCATCAAGGACAAATATCCCCAGACCTTCGAGGGATACGAGATCGACAAATACATCACACGCATAGAAGTTAAGAAGTAGACAGTATGGGAAGAGCATTTGAATTCAGAAAGGAACGCAAGTTCAAACGCTGGGGCAACATGGCCCGCGTCTTCACCCGTATCGGAAAGGAAATCACCATAGCCGCCAAGGCCGGCGGACCCGACCCTGACAACAACCCCCGTCTGAGGACCCTGATCCAGACCGCCCGCAGCGAGAACATGCCCAAGGAGAACATCGAGAGGGCCATCAAGAGAGCTGTAGAGCACGATGCAGGAGACTACGAGGAGATCGTATACGAAGGCTTCGGCCCCCACGGTATCGCATTCCTGATCGAGACCGCCACCGACAACAACATGAGGACTGTGGCCAACATCCGCAGCTACTTCACCAAGGTAGGCGGTGCGCTGGGAACCCAGGGCTGCGTAAGCTTCATGTTCGACCACAAGTGCGTCTTCAAGGTCAAGAAAGACGGTCCCGTGGACATGGACGAGCTCGAGCTCGAGCTCATCGACTACGGCGTGGACGATGTCTACAAGGATGACGAGGACGGCCTTATCTATATATATGGTGAGTTCGAGTCATTCGGAGCCATACAGAAATATCTCGAGGACAACGGCTTCACCATCGTATCCGGAGGTTTCGAGAGGATACCCAACGTACCGCTCAAGAAACTCACCGCCGAGGAGAAGGAAGGCATCCTCAAGCTCATCGACAAGCTCGAGAACGATGACGACGTACAGAACGTCTACCACACCATGGAACTGGCTGATGAAGAATAAAACAACTCTAAAATAAATCTTATTATGGAACTGTCACATATCGAACATCTCGGAATCGCCGTGAAGTCTCTGGACGAGGCTATTCCCTACTATGAGAACATGTTGGGCCTCAAATGCTACTCTATCGAAGAGGTTCCCGACCAGAAAGTCAAGACCGCTTTCTTCAAAATCGGACAGACCAAGCTTGAACTGCTGGAAAGCACTTCACCCGACGGAACCATCGCAAGCTTCATCGAGAAGAGGGGCGAGGGTATCCACCACCTGGCTTTCGCAGTTAAGGACGGCGTACAGAACGCTCTGACCGAAATGGAAGCCAAGGGCGTAAGACTCATCGACAAGGCTCCCCGCAAAGGCGCAGAGGGCCTGAACATCGCCTTCCTCCACCCCAAGTCCACACACGGTGTGCTCACCGAGCTGTGCGAGGATCCCAATAACAAATAACCCAAAACACTAATTAATACAG
>DVHI01000011.1 GCA_018712275.1 Candidatus Coprenecus avistercoris
TACCAATTCAATATTGGAGAGGATGTGGTAGAATGTGAACTGGACTGACTCCATATCATCTCCTTCGGTGTAGGTGTAGCTGTCTTTTGCACTCACTGAATAAATAAGGTCCTTGTTACCATCAGCAGCAGTATATTCTATGGTCAGATAGCTCTTGTCTGTTTCGTTATAAGTGAAAGTGACGCCTTTGGCAAGTCTTTCATTGTCATTGGAATACGCAGCAAACTTATAGGGATTGCCAATTTGCCAATAGCGTGTGGTATCGTAGGCCCAGCCACTGTTTCCATCGGTCTTCACCTCTGTATTGTTGAATACTTTGTTTGAAGCATCAGTGGCACCATAAACGAAGAATGATGTAAGTCCGGCTTCCCCATCGATAGCCTTGACCACATTGTTCACGTGGTTGTCGAAACTGATGACCCTGCCCTCAGGCACCTCCGTAGTCTCGATCCTTGCGCACCCGGCGAGGACCACTGCCCCGGCTGCGAGTGCTGTTAGAAGTTGTTTTCTCATAATTGATTTGATTTAGTTGGTTGTTGTTTGTATTTAGTTTGTTGTTTGATTTCTTGCTTCCACTCTTTCGGTTACGCGCCCTAACTGCTGGGGCAGCTATATCGGAAGATCTATTTCCTCTTCGTCACCCCAGTCTCCTACTGATACATCGAAGAAGCCGTCGCCTCCTTCGGTGGTGATCTCGATACCGTCTATAGAGATGTACCCGCCGCGAGGCTGGATGCTCATCTGGTCTGTGATATCGAAGTCAGTGTACACGGTCTTGCCGCTGTTAAGTGTAATGGTCAGGTTGAGGCCGAATGTCCGGCCGCCCGTGCTGTAGCTTTCGCTTCCATACTGAAAGTCAGGAACTCCGAATGAGGAAACGACCGATATGATGTAGTTGTCCACGATGAGACAGTCATCGAACAGAACTGTGACTGTCTCGCTGCCGGTATGTCCGTCCTGCATGTAGACCTGGCCGGCCATGCCTGCGATGCCGCCGGCAGCTGCCTGAACTAAATCAATACCCTTGGTCACTTCGAAGATTATCAGATATTTGTATACCAAAGGACGGAGCTGTATCCCCACGGTGTCCGCCACCGGCGCAAGCACTCCCTCGTAGTCCTCTACCCACGCTCCGAACAGCATGTCGGGGGAGTTGACGGTGACCTCGTCCTCATGGGAGGCATTGTATGAGGCGCGGGTACGGGTACGGGTGGATGCAGACGCCTCTGCATAGGAGTCCATGCCGCTGAAGACTATGTACTCCGTGTCATTGTTGTAGAACAGTATATCCTGAAATCCCTCATGCAGATGAAGCATGCCGCCGGTGGAGTCGATGTGGCGGGTGTTGAGCATGCCCGACTCGTGATAGGCGACACTGGCGATTCCGCTGCCGGGGACCGGGGTCAATTGCCCGATTATGCTCTTCAGCAGCTCTTCGCTCAGCCCATCGCTATTTTCCCTCCCATCATCTCCTTTCAACAGCTCCTCCGAGGCGAAGTCCAGCAGCCCGTCGTAGATTTCCGAGATGCCGTAGTCCCTCATCCATTCCAGTTCCCACTCCGGCATAATATGAGCTCTTACGTTGAAGCCGTGCTCATCATGATCGTAGCACAGCTCCTTGCGGCATCCCGTGAGGGAAAGGAGCAGCACTGTCAAGATTCCTGTCAGATACAGATATCTGCGTCTCATATCTCACCTCCTTTCCGCGCCAGGCGGTTGTGCCGGTTCCAGTCTGCGTCCCAGAGCCTCCATACGAAGGAAAATTTCAGCTTGAGCGGACCCAGATAGTTCATCCTGGATGTCTGCTGGTAGACATAGTGGGTGCCGCCCATATATGGTACGGGGAGATATTCCTCATATTCAGTATATAGATAGCCGGCTCCGATGCCGACCTCGAATGACAGGGAGCGGCTGACGGGAAACATGTATCCGTAGCTCAGACCTACGAAGCCGCCCTCCCCCTTGTAACCTCGCCCGCCGTTCTCCAGGTCGTACCAGGTGCCGCCGGCGAAAATACCCAGATAATGTCCGTGCCAGGGGCCTTTGGTCTTGAACCACCATCGGGCCTCGGGGTAGATGGCCGCGAGCTGGTAGTATCTGTGCTCTGAGTCCCGGCTCCACCAGGCGACGTTGCCATGCGCTGCCAAGGACCAATTCTTCCTAATGAGCCATTCTACCTCCAGGGACGGCATGAGTAACGCATCGGTCAGCAGGTTGGTCTTCAGTGCTAGGCGGTGAATCGGGATGTGTTCCGGCAACACGGTGGGATGCATCTCTGGGACGGGTACCGGCACGTCCTGGCGGAGGTCCCCCACCTGCACCAGTGCGGGCTCGGGGATGTATGTCAGGATTATCTCAGCCCTGCGCAAAGGCGAAAAATGATTGTACATCAGATGTTCGAACACCTCTCCGCCACGAAGGTCCATCAGGGATTTCTTGCGGCTGCCCACAAGTACCCCGTTCTCTGTCTGCCATACGGGAACATCGCGGATGATGCGCAGGGCCTCATCCGCATAAGGGATGTTCCCGTCACGCATCATGGACTCCTCAAGGCCTTTCCAGTCTATGCCCATACCGGAAACTGTAAGCGAAGAGGCCCTGGGACGGACGCCTGTCTTCCGCTCCACATAGTCAAGAATAGCCTCAGCCCTGTCCAGTGACAAGGATGAATTGAACAATGATGCGCCTTCCGGGGATGCCCAGCCCCTGACTTCCATACGGAAACGCGGATCCTGCGCGTAAAGGCTGACGATGTCCACAATACTGTCCAACGCGCGTGCATTCTCCTTCAGAGCCGGACTTATTGTAGACACGCTCTGATAGAACCGCACCGTAACAGTATCATGTTTCAACACCTGTGCTTCTGAGGCATATGCGCACAAAAACACCAGCATGAAAAATGAGATTATGATGGAAAATATTCTCACTCTCAAACTAATGACTCATAAAAGTTATAAGACGG
>DVHI01000012.1 GCA_018712275.1 Candidatus Coprenecus avistercoris
TTATTCTCCAGGAACCTCATGACCCGAAGCAATAAATAAGTTGCTCTTAAGAAGATTCCTAGCAAAATAACAATCCATATAAAAATCCTATATCCATGATTCCTTGTATAAAAACCTTAAATATTCGTAAACCTTTTCAGATATAAAAACTTTCACTTCGGATACTCAGTATCGTAGAGGTGTACCTAGGATATCTGCCGTCTGATTTCTTCCGTAATTCCGGCCATCAGATTCGTACGACTCCTTCGGAAGGAGTGGGAAAGCGGCAGTAATTACAGCAGTGCGAAGTAACGGTAAGTACTGACGCAGGGTGGAATCGTATGTGCTATAAGATCAATTACTTGCAGGGGTGGCGTGTGCTTTCGGCAGGTATGGACATGGCCGAAAAGCTCTCGTTGCGCTGCTATGTGTCAGTATTTCAGCTTGTTGTAAAAATGGGGCGCCTCTCTGCTTACCGTTGTTCAGTCTATGGTGCAGTTCACCTTCGGAAGGTGGGATGATATCGCGGGAAAGTAGCGCACCTTCCGAAGGTGAGGACGTAAGCGGAAATGGGGCTGCAATCCCTGTATGCGGTGGCCAAGGCATTCTACTCCTTCGAAAGGAGTAGGAAATATATGCGTTTTGGGCACTCCTTTGGAAGGAGTCTGAGGGTCAATATGTGTGGAAACAGGGCTACAATGCCTGTAGGCTATTGTCATGGTGTTCTACTCCTTTCGAAGGAGTATGGAATACCTGCATTTCATCGACTCCTTCCAAAGGAGTAATGGTTGTGGTTGCGAGCTTGTCGGAGCGTAGCGACATAGCCCTCCCCTGGGGGAGGGTTGGGAGGGGAGTACTAGGCCCCAGGCCAAATGGCCTGGGGGCTGCTTGCCTCATCAGACCGAAGGCCTGATGAGGTAGCCGCCGGCATCTCCGCCCTCGGGCCCGAGCTCGATGATGTGGTCGGCGGCAGCGATGATGTAGGGGTTATGCTCGACGACGACGATGGTGTGGCCGCGGTCGATGAGGGCCCGGAAGGAGGCGAGGAGTTTCTCGATGTCGTCGAAGTGGAGGCCGGTGGTGGGCTCGTCGAAGATGAAGAGGATGGGCTTGTCGGCCTGGCGGGAGCGTCTGGCCGAAGAGGTTCCGGATGAGGATGGACCTTGCCCGAGGATGTAGTCTGAGACGGAGTTCTGGCTGTTCGATGTGGAGGGGATGGGGGCAGAGTCCTTGCCGAGGCCGAGGAAGTAGGCGAGCTTGACGCGCTGGCTCTCGCCGCCGCTGAGGGTGCTGCTGTTCTGGCCGAGGGCGATGTAGCCGAGGCCGACGTCGTGCAGGGGCATGAGCTTGGAGGCGATGCGGGTGGCGGCGGGCTCGCCGGTGGAGGAGAAGAATTCGATGGCCTCGTCTACGCTCATGTCGAGCACGTCGCTGATGTTCTTGCCGCGGTAGCGGACTTCGAGTACGTCCTGGATGAAGCGTTTTCCGCCGCAGGACTCGCAGGTCATGACGATGTCGGCCATGAACTGCATGGGTATCTTGACTGTGCCCTCGCCGAGGCATTCGGGGCAGCGGCCTCCGTCGATGTTGAAGGAGAAATGCGAGTGGCCGAAGCCGTTGACCTTGGCCAGCGGCTGCTCGGAGAAGAGCTTGCGGATGTCGTCGTATGCCTTGATGTAGGTCACCGGGTTGGAGCGGGAACTGCGGCCTATCGGGTTCTGGTCCACGAACTCCACGGAGGATATGCGGTCCAGGTCGCCGCGCAGTTCCCGGAACGAGCCGGGTTTGGCACCCACCTGGTTGAGCATGCGGTTGAGGGCAGGGTAGAGGATGTCGCCTACAAGGGTGGATTTGCCCGAGCCGCTTACACCGATGACGGCGGTCATGACGTTGAGGGGGAAGCGCACGTCTATGTTCTTGAGGTTGTTCTCACAGGCGTCGCAGACTTCGATGTACTGCTTCCAGGGCCGTTTGACAGGACTGATGGATATCTTCTTCCTGCCAAGCAGATATTCTAAGGTCAATGAACGGGGCCATGCGGCCAGCAGTGCCGAAGCATCGGCCTCGGATATGTCCGAAGCCGGAGGAGGTCCGCAATAGACCACCTCGCCTCCGTGCTTTCCGGCCCGCGGCCCTATGTCTATCAGCCAGTCGGCGCTCCGGATGATCTCCTCGTCGTGCTCCACAACGATGACCGTGTTGCCGAGGTCGCGCAGCCGCCTGATCACTTCGATAAGCCGTCCGGTATCCCGGCTGTGCAGGCCGATGGAGGGCTCGTCGAGGATGTACATCGAGCCGGTCAGGCTGTTGCCGAGGGAGCAGACGATGCTGATACGCTGGCTCTCGCCGCCGCTGAGGGTGTTGGATGCGCGGTTCAGGGTCAGGTAGGACAGGCCGACGTGGTCGATGTAGTCCAGCCGGTCGCGTATCTCCTTCAGGGCCCGGGCGGCTATCTTCTCCTCGTAGGCGGGGAGCCGCAGCCCATCGAAGAAAGCTATCAGGTCCTTGATGCTCATGCTCATCAGCTCGTGTATATTGCGCCCCCCGATGCGCACGTACAGGGCTTCCCTGCGCAGCCGGCTGCCTCCGCACTCCCGGCAGACGGTCTTGCCGGAGTAGCGGCTGATCATGTATTTGTTCTGTATCTTGTACCGCTTGGCCTCGAGCTCCTTGAAGAACGGATAGATGCCGGTGATGTACCGGTTGCCGTTCCATAGGTCGCTTTTCTGCTTGGCTGTGAGGTCTTTGTAGGGGGTATGCACCGGGAATCCGAATTTGTCCGCATTGGCCAGCACCTCTTCCTTGAAATACTTCATTACCTCTCCCTTCCAGCAGGCCACGGCGTCCTGATATACGGACAGGGCCTGATTGGGGATGACCAGCGACTCGTCGATGCCGATGATCTTGCCGAGGCCTCCGCAGACGGGGCAGGCTCCCACCGGGCTGTTGTAGTTGAACATCCATTCCGTGGGTTCGGAGAACTGCATGCCGTCCGCCTCGAAGAGGGAGGAGAACCGCAGCAGGGCGTGTCCGTCCACGGCGGGGGAGAATGCGCAGGCGATGTGCCCCTGACCCTTGTCGAATGCCGTGCGCACGGAGTCCATTGTCCTGTTCTCCGTCTCCTCGTCCGCAAATGTGCTGCTGTCGAAGGGGATACGGTCCACCATCAGGGCTACCTCCCGTCCCTCGGCGCGGCTTATGTCGGTCAGGAGCGAGTCGATCTTCTCCATCCGCCCGGCATTGTCCCCTGAGGGCAGAATGTACAGGCGGGAGAATCCCTCCTCCTTGAGATTGAGCAGCCTCTCGACGCGGCAGGCCTCCTCCTCCCAGTGTATGTCCGCGAGGATGAAGCAGATACCGGGCGAATATTCCTCGTCGGAGGGGTCTCCGGCCGGCAGGGAGGCAGCGAGCGAGTGCAGCCGTTCCATGACGGAAGCCACTGTGTCGCAGCGCACTTCCTCTCCGGTGACGGGAGAATAGGTACGGCCGATCTTGGCAAATAGCACCCGCAGGTAGTCGTAGATCTCGGTGGTGCTGCCGACGGTGGAGCGGGGGTTGCGGGTATTGACCCTCTGCTCTATGGCAATGGCGGGGGGAATGCCGGAGATGCTCTCTACCGGCGGTTTGGACATCCTCCCGAGGAACTGGCGGGCGAAGGAGGAGAGGCTCTCGGCGAAACGGCGCTGCCCCTCGGCGAAGAGGGTGTCAAAGGCAAGGGAGGTCTTGCCCGAGCCGCTGACTCCGGTGATGACGGTCAGGCGGTTGCGGGGGATGTCGACGTCGATGCCCTTGAGGTTGTTGGCCTCGGCATTTTTAATGTGGATGTATCCTTCTTCCGGTTGTTCCATGTTCTCTTTCTATTTTGAAATTCTGACTGCCGACAGCACTCCGCGGGTCTTGCGGATGGCGGAGATGATCTTGTCGAGGACGGAGTTGGATGAGACGAATATCTGCATGCGGATGTCGAACTCACCGGCGCTGCGGCCTGCTCTCGGGGTCATGGACGAGGATCGCAGGGAGGCCCCGAAGTCCGTGACTGTCTTGATGACGGACGAATAGGCGGCGGAGTCGTCGGTGATGACCTTGACGGTGGTCTGGAAGCTGCTGGTGGTGGATGTCTCCTTCCAGCGCACTTTCTGGATGCGGTAGGGGTAGTTCTCGATGAGGCGGGCGGCGTTGGGGCAGGACATGCGGTGGATCTTGATGCCGTCCTTGACGGAGACGAAGCCGAAGACCTCGTCGCCGTAGATGGGGTTGCAGCAGCGGGCCATCTTGTAGGAGACGTTGCTGAGCTTGCCGTCGATGACGAGGTAGTCGTCGGTGGAACTGTCCTTAGCGGCGCCTGCGGCCTCCTTGTTGCCGGCATTGTCCTTAGGGGTCTGGGATGAAGGGATTGCGGCGGCTTCCTCCTCGCCCTGCTGCTTGCGGGAGATGTAGGACTTGACGTCCATGATATCGACCTTCTCGTCCGCGATGGCTGCGTAGAAGTCGCTGATGGTCTTGAGCTTGTATTTCTTGCAGAGGATGGTGAGGTCCTCGTCTGGAAGCTCCATCTTCCAGTTCTTGAGACGGCGCTCGAGCAGTTCCCGGCCGGTGGCGGCTTTCTTGAGCTCCTCTTCCTTGAGCTTGAGCTTAATCTTGTTGCGGGCCTTGGAAGTGACCACGAAGTTGAGCCAGTCGGGGGAGGGACGCTGGTTCTTGCCGCTCTTGATCTCCACGACCTGGCCGGTGCTGAGCCGGTCCTTGATGGAGGCGGGCCTGCCGTCGATGGTGGCGCCCACGCATTTGAGACCCAGGTTGGTGTGGATGTTGAAGGCGAAGTCCAGGACCGTGGCGCCCTTGGGCAGCCGGCGCAGCTCCCCGTCCGGGGTGAAGACGAAGACGTCCTCTGAGAGGAAGCGGGAGACGTACTCGTAGTCGTTCCTGTTGTCGCTCTCTAAGATGTTGCGCACGCTCTGGAGCCAGGGGGTCAGGCCTTTCTCCTCCTTGATGCCCTTGTAGGCCCAGTGGGAGGCGTGCCCGTTCTCGGCCTCGTCGTCCATGCGGCGGGTGCGGATCTGCACCTCCACGAAGATGTCGCCCCTGAACTGCACGGTGATGTGCAGGGACTCGTATCCGCTGCTCTTGGGCTTGGAAATCCAGTCCCTGAGCCTGGACGTGTCGGGCCGGTATTCGTCGGTGACTATGGAGTAGGCCTTCCAGCACAGCTCGTGCTCCTTCTCGAGGCTGTCGGCGGGTGTGTCGATGATCAGGCGGACGGCCAGCAGGTCCATGACCTTCTCGAAGGGGATATCCTGCTTCTGCATCTTCTTCCAGATGGACCAGGCGGCCTTGGTGCGCTGCTTGTAGGTGACCTTCATCCCGGCTTCGGAGAGCTTCCGCTTGATGGGGATGAGGAAGGCGTTCAGCAGCTCCTCGCGCTCGGCGGCGGTGGCTTTCAGCTTGTTGTTGATCTCCCGGTATTTCTCCGGCTCGGTGCAGCGGAAGAATATGTTCTCGAGCTCGGTCTTGATGCTGTAGAGTCCCAGCTGATGGGCAATGGGGATGTACAGGAACATGGTCTCGGTGACCTTCCGCTCCTGGGAGGTCTTGGGCAGCAGCTCGATGTTGCGCATCACGTCGAGGCGGTCGGCTATCTTGATGAGCATGACCCTCGGGTCGCGGGAGTAGGAGACGATAAGGCGCTTGTAGTTCTCGGCCTCAAGGCGGGTCTCCTTGGGCTTGATGGCGGCTATCTTGTTGAGGCTCTGCGCTATGTCTATAATCTCAGGGGAAAATGCTCCTTTCGGGAGGCTCTGCGTCACCTCCGGGTAGAACCGGATGGTCTCATGAAGAAATACGGCAATGACGCTCTCGTAGCCGAGGTGGATGTCCTCAGCTACGATGCGGGCCACTCCGAGGGGATGCTCGATGAAGGGATGCCGGTTCTCCCGGAGCTTGTCCTTCATCGCGTCGTCGGCTATGCGGTAGGCTCTGAGTATCTGCTCCTGCTGCTCTTTCTGCGGATAGCAGGCGAGGATGGCGCTGAGGGTGTCTTCTGCTGTGTTCATTTCCTTAGTTTCATTAGTCCGTACATCTCGTCCCTGTACTTGGCTGCCGCGGGGAAGTCGAGGGCCCTGGCGGCTTCCTCCATCTTCTTCTTGGCGGCTTCTATGGCCTCAAGCAGCTGCTTGGGGCTCATCTTAGATATCACCGGATCTTCTGCCACGTAGCGTACATTTTCCTCCTCGTCGGGCTCCTTGTAGGCTCCGCTGATGGCGGCCAGGGAGTTCTTCTTGTCGTTCCGCACCTGGGTGGGGGTGATGTGGTGCTTCTCGTTGTACTCTGCCTGCTTGGCCCGGCGGCGGTTGGTCTCGTCGATGGTCTTCTGCATCGAGCCGGTGACGGTGTCCGCGTACATTATCACAAGACCATTCAGATTTCGTGCCGCGCGTCCCGCAATCTGGGTCAATGCCCGGTCCGAACGCAGGAATCCTTCCTTGTCCGCGTCTATAATAGCCACGAGCGATACATCCGGCAGGTCCAGCCCCTCGCGCAACAGATTGACACCCACCAGTACGTCGAACCGTCCGGCCTTGAAATCCTCGATAATCTCCACCCTTTCCAGAGTGTCCACGTCCGAGTGGATGTAGCGGCAGCGCACCTGCCGTTTTGTCAAGAATTTCTCCAGTTCCTCTGCCATCCTCTTGGTGAGGGTGGTGACCAGCACGCGCTCGTCCTTCTCCGTGCGCAGCTCTATCTCCTCCATCAGGTCGTCTATCTGGTTCTTGGACGGGCGCACGTCTATCGGAGGGTCCAGCAGACCGGTGGGGCGGACCACCTGCTCGACGATCAGACCCTCGCTCTTCTCCAGCTCATAGTCGCCCGGGGTCGCGCTGACGAATACCCTCTGTCCGAGGATATTCTCGAACTCGTCGAATTTCAGGGGCCGGTTGTCCGCAGCGGCGGGGAGGCGGAAACCGTATTCGATCAGCACCTCTTTTCTGGAGCGGTCGCCTCCGTACATGGCCCTCACCTGCGGCAGGGTGACGTGGCTCTCGTCGATGAAGGTGATGAAGTCCTTGGGGAAATAGTCTATGAGGCAGAATGGCCGCTGTCCTGCGCTCCGCCCGTCGAAGTATCTGGAATAATTCTCGATGCCGGGGCAGTAGCCCAGTTCCTTGATCATCTCCATATCGTACTCGACCCTCTTCTTGAGACGGTTGGCCTCGTGCTGCTTCCCTATGGAACTGAAATATTCGCACTGCTGCATCATGTCGTCCTGGATCATGCGTATGGCGTGGGCGGTGCGCTCCTTGGTGGTGACGAAGATGTTGGCGGGGTAAATCGATATCTCCTCGAGGCTTTCGAGGCTCATGCCGCTGACCGGGTCGATGATCTCTATCTCCTCAATCGTGTCTCCGAAAAATACGATGCGGCAGCCGCTGTCCACGTAGGCCAGGTAGATGTCTATCGTGTCGCCCTTCACGCGGAAGGTGCCGCGCTTGAAGTCGGCGTCGCTGCGGTTGTAGAGGGCGTCGACGAGGCGGTAGAGGAGCTTGTTGCGGCTGATGCGCTGGCCGGTATGGAGGGCTATGGTATTGTCATGGAAGTCCTGCGGGTTGCCGATGCCGTAGAGGCAGGATACGGAGGATATCACTATCACGTCGCGGCGGCCCGAGAGCAGGGCTGATGAGGCGGAGAGGCGCAGCTTTTCGATCTCGTCGTTGATGCTCAGGTCCTTCTCTATGTAGGTGTCGGTCACCGGGAGGTAGGCCTCGGGCTGGTAGTAGTCGTAGTAGGAGACGAAATACTCCACGGCGTTGTCCGGGAAGAATGACTTGAACTCGCCGTAGAGCTGGGCTGCCAGAGTCTTGTTGTGGCTCAGGATCAGCGCCGGCCTCTGTAGCCGTTCTATGACATTGGCCATCGTGAACGTCTTGCCCGAGCCGGTGACTCCGAGCAGGGTCACGGCGTCCGCACCGGCATTGACTGCCTCGCAGATCTCCTTGATGGCCTCCGGCTGGTCGCCTGTGGGGCGGTATGGGGACTGAATCTTGAACGGCATTCTGACAGATTAAAAATTAATCTGCGAATATAGCAACTTCCTGCGAGAATAAGGTAACACTTTTCCCCGAGAAAGGCCATGTCGCCAAATAAAATTTTGTACTTTTGTACCCGTCAGACAAAAGGATGCGAATATGACCCAGCATAATACAATCAAATTGTTTGAAGAAAAGAAAGTCCGTGCCATA
>DVHI01000013.1 GCA_018712275.1 Candidatus Coprenecus avistercoris
TCTCTCCCCGGAATACAGACTCACAAAGGATTAAATACCCAAAAGGCTCCGAATACGCACTACAGCATCCTCTGCGGCTGATAACGGGAGACAGACACCTCAGAGTCGCCTTCAGTCTGTTTTGAGAAATATCGAGCAACTTTCAGGACAGCAGCGCCTTATGTTGAAATGTGAATTACAGACAGGAGGGGGAGGGGGGAAAAGAAGACTGTGAATTGCGGGCAGCAGAAGCCTGAAGCCCGTCCGTCCGATGGAGAAAACATCGTCACTGGTCCCAGCGTCCGCGGAGGGTGTCGGGCAGGACGGGCATGGCCCCGTTGCAGGTGCAGACGTAGGCGGAGACGTCGACGGCGAGCCGGTGGGCTTCGAGCGGGGAACGTCCGTGGATCAAGGCTGCTGTGAAAGCAGCTGTGAATGAGTCTCCTGCACCCACGGTGTCAGCGACTTTGACATGCGGAGTCTCGAGGAAAGAGGGCGACCCGGACAATGAAGAGAATACGTAGCTGCCCTGCACTCCGCAGGTAAGAATCAGGAACCTCAGGCTGAATTGCCGGAGGAGCTGCTGGCATTTTTCCTGGGCTGTCGCTCCCGGGAGGGAGAGCATTACGGAGAGGACGGTCAGTTCTTCGTCATTGATCTTTAGAATGTTGCATTGTGCCAATGCTTCTAAAATGATGTCGCGGGAGTAGAAATGCTGCCGGAGGTTGATGTCGAGGATGCGCCACTGCCCTTCCCCGCGGGGGACGGCGTTCAGGAAATCGGAGATGGTGCGGCGGGAGACGGGGGAGCGGCGGGCGAGGGTACCGAAGCAGACGGCGCGGGTCCGGGATGCAAGCTGCTGCAACTCAGGGGTGAATGGGATATTGTCCCAGGCTGCGGGCATGAGGATGTCGTACTGCGGCACACCGGAGTCATCAAGCCGTATGTCGACGGTGCCAGTGGGGAATGCCACGCGGAAGAGCATTGTCCTGAATCCGGAGGAAATGCTTTCGCAGGGTACGTCCCCGGATACCGGTTGCCGGAGCGCACTGGCTTCTTTGGGTGCGCGGGCATTCAGTTCCCGGATCACCGCGTCCCCTGCCTCATCGCACCCTACAGCGCTGACTGCAACCGAATTGAGACCGAATTGCGATACGTGATATGCGAAGTTTGCCGGGGCTCCTCCGAGTCTGCGCCCTTCCGGAAGCATGTCCCAGAGGATCTCACCGATGCCGATGATGTATTCAGTTTTCATGATTTGACTGGCCGAATCTTATTTTACTGCGAATATACTGAAAACATCTGTCCTTTTAGCGGGCCACTTGAAGTTTCCGGGTCCGGATATCGGAGCTGGGAGCCTGATCTGCACGTTCTTCATTGTGCACAGGGGTGCCGGTACCAGAGGGGCCTGCAGAAGTCTTTGTCCGGAAGTACAGGCACCTTTCAGCCTGCTCTTCAGACACTTTCCATCGCGAGCGGAGTGCCTTGGCTATCTCTGTTCTCTGTTCCCAGTCCAGCTGTGCGAAACTTGTGAGGCCGTAGTACGGAACTGCCTTCCCGTCAATCCATTCGCATAGAAGTTGATCGGGGATCAACAGGCTTGAGTGACCTTTCTCGTTCTTCATGCAGGCTTCGATGTCGATACCCTGGCACTCGACGCTCTGGAGGGTTATGGGCTTGACCGAACTGTCCTCCTTTCGCTGCTCCTGCTCCCATTTTGGTCCGGAATATCTTGACAGAAAATACATCAACCTGCCGGAAGAGGTGAAGAGAGTCTCTGTCATCCGAAAATCCACGAAGGTCATCGGGTCGATCATTCCCTCGCGGTCGCTGTTGCTTTTGTATTCGTTCGGAGCGGTAGTCGTAACACGCTTGATTACAGGAGCGTGCCCGATGCTGTACAATGACCCGTTATAAGAAAAGTAACACCCCGCCGATGAATACGGATAGGCAAACGGGTGCCCCACGATTCCATGATGCACAGAATTGCGCAGGATGTAGGCTATGAGCGTGACAATGTGCAGGTTGCCGGTGGCTTCCTGAACGAAACCTGATGTACGCGGCAGACTGACTCCGTACTTGTGGAAGTAGTAATTCGAATAACTGACCTTCAGGCTTCTGAAGAACTTCTCGTAGTCATCGGTCATGATACCGATGTGGTAGTGGTTGGACATCACGGCGAAAGCGAGTATGCGTATGTGGTATTTATACGCCAGCAGCGCCATGTTGTTGATGAAACGGATGTAGTCCTGACGGCTTCTGAACATCAGACCCTTCTTGCAGGACACGCACAGATGATATACGCAGGTGTTTTTCATGATCTGTCCCCTCTAAGCTTACTTCGTGTTTAGTGTTAGCAAAGGTAGGCAAATGATTCGGTTTTGAGAAATGCCGGCTGCCAGTTCGGTAAAAAAGTTTGCGTGGTCGAGCGCAATCGACTGAAGGTCAGGGCAGGTATGCTTGAAATTTTTTGGCAGTCCGGCCTGGTATGGGTATGCCCGGGCGGGCGATTCTGTCCGGGCGGCGGGTACGCCCTTTCCTGGTATCTGTAATTTTTAAATCCGACCAACTTTCTGGGAATAAGCAAGATAAGCAACACCGCCAAGCTACAGACTGTTTGGTTAAAATGTATGACATCTCGAAAATAGATACGCCGCAATAGCTGTGGAGAGGGTATGGTGTTTTTGACCTTGTCAGTCTGTATTTCAATAACAGACACATTGCGTTTACACTTAGCGAGTTATGTAAATAACTGCTTTACAGACTTACCGTGTATCAGGGCAGTCTGTAAAAAGCAGAAAGGGCGCAAGCACAAGAAAATCAGGAAGATAACGAAAAATGTGGAATAACAGACTCAGACATACACTGGGTTCAACTGGGGCTCAAAGGAGGTTATAACCGCTGTAGAGTGGTTTCTGGAGGAAAGTTCGTATGAGTCTGTAGGACGCTGATTTGCGTAAATAAATGAATTACATGCAGATATAAAGAAAATGCGATTACAGACTATGAGGCGCGCGGAGACAAGAGGCATTCGAGCAGAAGCGCTGGAGTGAAGGGATTGGAGTGGGGCACTGAAGATGATGCACTGGAGTGGAGTGCTGAAGATGAGCGCAAATGTAGATGTTCTGGAACGGAAGTACTGGAGCGGAGGCACTCGAGCGGAGACGCATGCGCAGGACGATGGCAAAAAACAACCGCCCCGGGCATCAGTCCGGAGCGGTCGGTCAAACAAACAAGTGAGTATGTGGAATGAATTACTCTGCTGCGTTGTCGCGGTTGCCTCCACGAGGGCGGCGGTCACGGCGGCGGCCTCCGCGTCCGCGGCGGTCGTCACGGCGCTCGCCTGAGCCACCGGTGGGCTTTGCGAATGTGCCTACGTTGGGCGAGAGGTCGCGCTTGCCATAGACCTCACCGTTGCAGATCCATACCTTGATACCCAGAACGCCAACCTTGGTGTGGGCCTCGGCGAGAGCGTAGTCGATATCGGCACGGAAGGTATGCAGAGGGGTACGGCCTTCCTTGTAGAGTTCCTTGCGGGCCATCTCAGCTCCACCGAGGCGGCCGCTGATAAGGATCTTGATACCCTCGGCTCCCATACGCATGGTGCTGGCAACTGCCATCTTGATGGCACGGCGGTAAGATACACGGCCCTCGACCTGACGGGCGATGTTGTTGGCCACGATGTTGGCGTCGAGCTCGGGTCTCTTTACCTCGAAGATATTGATCTGTACCTCTTTGTTGGTAATCTTGCGGAGCTCTTCCTTCAGCTTGTCAACCTCCTGGCCGCCCTTGCCGATGATGGCGCCGGGACGGGCTGTATGGATGGTCACTGTGATGAGCTTGAGTGTCCTCTCGATGACGATCTTGGAGAGGTTGACTTTGGAGATACGGGCATTGAGGTACTCACGTATCTTGGAGTCTTCGAGCAGCTTTGCTGCATAGTCATCCCCGCCGTACCAATTGGAGTCCCAGCCGCGGATGATTCCTATTCTGTTGCTGATAGGGTTGATTTTCTGTCCCATTTATTTTTCCTCCTGATTAGCGGGTTCGTTATTGACTTCTGCTTTCGCGGGTTTCACTCCGACGATGATGGTCACATGGTTGGAGCGCTTGCGGATACGTCCGGCGCGGCCCTGAGGGGCTGTGCGGATACGCTTGAGGGTCGTGCCCTGGCCGACCATGATGGTCTGCACGATGACGTTGCCGTCCTCGAGTTCCTTACGGGCACCTTCGTTCTTGGCTTCCCAGTTGGCAATGGCGCTTCTGAGGAGCTTCTCCAGACGGATAGAGGCCTCTCTCTTGGTATATTTGAGGATATCAAGAGCATGGTTGACCTCAACGCCTCTGATCATGTCAGCGACCAGTCGCATCTTGCGGGGCGATGTGGGTACATCGTTCAGCTTTGCGATCGCTGTTGTCTTCTTTATTTCTTTCAGCCTGTCGGCCATTTCTTTCTTACGAGATCCCATTGTGATTCTTTTTAATTATTAACGGTTGCCCGAATGTCCTTTGAATGTACGGGTCGGCGCAAACTCTCCGAGCTTGTGTCCTACCATGTTCTCGGTAACGTATACCGGAATAAACTTGTTTCCGTTGTGTACAGCGATGGTATGGCCGACAAAGTCAGGAGAGATCATGCTGGCGCGGGACCAGGTCTTGATGACTTCTTTCTTCTTGGTGCCCTCGTTCATGGCAAGGATCTTCTTCTCGAGACTCTCCTGAATGTAGGGACCTTTCCTAAGTGATCTACTCATAATTCTCTGATTTTATTCCGGTTATTTCTTACGTCTTTCGATGATAAACTTGTTCGAAGTATTCTTCGGATTACGTGTCTTGTAACCCTTTGCAGGAATACCCTTGCGCGAGCGGGGATGTCCTCCGGATGCGCGTCCTTCACCACCACCCATAGGGTGATCGACAGGGTTCATCACAACGCCACGGTTGCGGGGTCTGCGGCCGAGCCAGCGGCTGCGTCCTGCCTTACCGGACGACTCGAGGTTGTGGTCGGAATTGGAAACCGTTCCCACGGTGGCACGGCAGGTCACGAGCACCATTCTGGTCTCACCCGAAGGGAGGCGGAGGATGGCATGCTTGCCCTCGCGTGCTGTAAGCTGAGCGAATGTTCCGGCGCTGCGGGCCATTGCGGCACCCTGACCGGGACGGAGCTCGATGTTGTGGATAATGGTTCCGAGAGGAATTTCTGAGAGGGGAAGAGTATTGCCGAGCTCAGGAGCCACGCCGGGACCGGACATGATGGTCTGGCCTACGCGGATGCCTGCAGGGGCGATAATATATCTCTTCTCTCCGTCGGCATATACTACCAGCGCAATGCGGGCACTGCGGTTGGGATCGTACTCAATGGTCTTGACGGTTGCGGGGCAGTTGTCCTTGTCACGACGGAAGTCGATGATACGGTACATTCTCTTGTGTCCGCCACCGATGTAGCGCATGGTCATCTTGCCGGTGTTGTTGCGGCCGCCGGACTTCCTGATGGGCTCGAGAAGGGACTTCTCGGGCTTGGTGCAGGTAATCTCGTCAAATGCGCTTATTGCCTTATTTCTCTGACCAGGTGTGGTCGGTTTGAATTTACGTATTGCCATAGGATTAAATGTTGCTATAGAAATCAATCTTGTCCTCGCCTGCCAGTGTCACATAAGCTTTCTTATAGTGATTGGCACGGCCTCTGAGTAATCCCGCCTTGGTATAGCGGCTCTTACGCTTGCCATGGTAGTTGACAGTGTTTACGTCCTTCACTGTCACTCCGTAGTGCTCCTCGACAGCCTTCTTGATCTCTATCTTGTTGGCTGCACGGTCTACTATGAAACCGTAACGGTTCAATTTATCGCCCAGAACCGTCATTTTCTCTGTTACGATAGGCTTAATGATAATTCCCATGTCTCCTATGGTTTATTTGCGTCTTGCTGCAATGATGTCCTGAACACCGTCCACCATCACGAGCTGATAAGCGTTCATGATGTTGTAAGTGTTGATCTCGTCTACGGAGATTACATTGACATTCTGAAGGTTGCGTGAAGACTTGTAAATATTCTCACTGTTTTCGGGAAGTACGAACAGGGTCCTTCTTCCGTTGGCTTTGATATTGTCCAGAATCTGGATGAACTCCTTGGTCTTGGGAGCGTCCATGCTGAAGGGCTCTACCATGATGATGGCGTTCTCCTGAGCCTTGTAGGACAGAGCCGAGTAACGGGCCAGCTGTTTCAGCTTCTTGTTGAGCTTGAAGCCGTAGCTGTGAGGCTTGGGACCGAAGGCACGGCCACCGCCAACGTAGATGTTGGACTTGATGCTGCCGTGACGGGCTCCGCCGCCGCCTTTCTGACGGCCCATTTTCTTGGTGCTGTAGCTGACCTCGGAACGGTCCTTGGTCTTATGGGTACCCTGACGCTGGTTGGCCAGGTACTGCTTTACGTCGAGATAGATCGCGTGGTCATTCGGCTCAATACCGAAGATAGTCGAATCCAGGGTCACTTTCTTTCCCGATTCTGTTCCGTCGATTTTGTAAACTGACAATTCCATAACGTTAGTCCTCCACGATTACGTATGAACCCTTAGCTCCGGGGATAGAACCCTTCACGAGAACCAGATTGTTCTCAGGGATAACCTTGATAACTTTGAGGTTGAGAACCTTTACGCGGTCACCGCCCATGCGGCCTGCCATTCTCATACCCTTGAATACTCTTGAAGGCCAAGAGGATGCACCCATAGAACCAGGGTGACGGAGTCTGTCGGCCTGACCGTGGGTAGCACCGCCCACGCCGCCGAATCCGTGACGCTTAACGACGCCCTGGAATCCCTTACCTTTAGAGATACCGGTAACGTCTACCCATTCCACACCTTCACTCAGGTCTGCAACGGTAACTGTGTCTCCAAGCTTGAGCTCCTTGGGGAAGTCCGCCTTGAACTCCACCAGTTTGCGCTTGGGTGTGGTTCCTGCCTTGTCGAAGTGGCCTTTGAGAGCCTTGCTGGTGTGTTTTTCTTTCATCTCGTCATAGGCAAGTTGTACAGCGGCATAACCATCTTTCTCTACTGTACGAATCTGCGTGACAACACAGGGACCAGCCTCAATAACGGTGCATGGGATATTCTTCCCATCAGCATCGAAAACGGAAGTCATTCCGATTTTTTTTCCAATTAATCCAGGCATTGGTTTAATTAATTTGTTGTTAATCAATGAACTAATAGTCTCCGCGCACTTTTCGCGGGCTGCAAATATACCACTAATATTTTAATCTACAAGGATTTTCGTGAATTTTTCCACACCCATCGGTTTTACGAAAAATTTTCGGAAAACTCCTAAAAATATTAGGAGTAACGAAAACTTTTATTATATTTGCACCGTAAAAGGAAAAATCATGAAACAGAGACTCACCGCAAAGGAAGAAGAAGTCATGAACATCCTCTGGAAGAACGGGGACATGTTCATCCGCGACATAGTGGCGGCAATGCCCGAGCCGCGGCCCAACTACAACACAGTGGCTACTCAGGTCAAATTCCTGGAGGAGAAGGGTTTCGTAGTGCGCCGGCCCATGGCCAACTCCTTCCTCTACAGCGTCGCCGTCAGCGAGCGGGAGTACCGCGGCCGCACCGTCGGGGACGTGGTGTCGAGGTACTACGGCAACTCCTACAGCAGCTTAGTATCGCAGTTCGTGGAGGAGGAGAAAATGGGGCTCGACGAGCTGAAGGCCCTGATAGCCGAGATAGAAGGTAAAAATAAAAACAAGAGAAAATGATACCCTGGCTCATCAGAAGCACACTGCTGCTTACGGCATTCTACGCCTTCTTCATGCTTTTCATGAGGAGGACAACGCTTTTCCGCCTGAACAGGATAATCCTGCTGGCGGGGACGGCCGTCTGCATGCTGCTGCCGCTCCTGAGGTTCAATGCGGAAGGCGCGGCGGCAATGCTCGGGCTGCCCTCTCCCGCGGAGGTGCTGCCGCTGCCCCGGATTGTCATCCCCGAGGCGCTGGCGGCGGGAAGTCCGGAGGAGGGCGGAACGGCCGTCAGCGGCGGCTTCGACTGGAGAACCCTCCTGCTGTGGGTATATGCCGCAGGATGCGCCGCTGCCCTGACCTTCACAGGATTGTCCCTGCTCAGGATCCTCCGGGTCGTCAGGGAAAATCCGGGATTCCGCTACAAGGGCCGCAAGGTCCACACCCCCGGAACCACACTGCCCTCATTCAGTTTTCTCAACCACATAGTAATCAGCCGCAGCGACTATGAACGGCACCCGGAAATACTGCTGCACGAGTACATGCACACCCGGCTACGCCACTCCGCCGACATACTCCTGATGTCGCTCGTCTGCGCCCTCTACTGGTTCAACCCCCTCGTGTGGATAATGCTCTCCGAACTGCGGATGCTGCACGAGTACGAGACCGACGAGGCAGTCCTCAAACATGGCATCGATGCTACTCAATATCAACTCCTGCTTGTCAGAAAAGCTGTGGGAGACCGACGTTTCCTGATCGCGAACAGCTTCAACCACTGCAAGCTCAAAAACCGAATTACCATGATGCACAAACTCAAAACCTCTAAATGGGCGGCACTTGCCTGGCTCGCCTGCCTGCCCCTGCTTACACTGATCCTGAGCAGCAGCTCAGACGTAGACACTCCCGTCACCCCTTTCGACTCCAGTACACCTGCCGTAACTGAACCCACCTCACCTGCTGCAGACCAGCAGGAAGTTATCCGCTACGTTGACGTGGATGTCAAGCCTAAGTTCAACGGCGGTGACATGAACGAATTTGTAAAATGGTGCGCAGGTCAGCTCAAATACCCTGAAGAAGCCAAGAATGCTAAAATTTCCGGTAGGGTAACAGTTCAATTCATCGTCGGTCCTGACGGCAGCCTGTCTGACATCCACATCATCAGAGGCATTGACGAATTGAACGGTGAAGCCCTGAGGGTAATATCACTGTCTCCCGCATGGACTCCCGGCTACGAAAACGGAAAACCTGTTCCGGTGACCATTAATTTCCCCATATACTTCCAGCTCCCTGACGAATAGGCATCCCCAGCAGGACTGCCGGACCGCAGAAGCCGCGCACCGCACCCCGGAGCGCGGCTTTTAGTACTTCGTACTGCCGGACGGTCCGGCTTCTGCCACTGCATTCCGCCCCCTATTGTCTATCCCCGAAAAATACCGTACATTTGTGGACGGTAAACTACCGTATCATCGCGATACCGGCAAACAATAACAAGAAATAATAAAAAGACAATGAGCAGAAATAAATGGACCATAAAGGCCGTCCTGGCCATGCCCGTGGCCTGCACGGTATGTACCGGATGCGGACAGGACGCCTCGGAAGCAGACGGGCAGGAATCCCGCAAACCGCTCAACATCATCTACATCATGAGCGACGACCACTCGTATCAGACCATCGGAGCCTACGGGCACGGCCTGATCGAGACCCCGAACATCGACCGGCTGGCGGATTCGGGCATGATATTCACGCAGAGCTTCGTGGCCAACTCCATCAGCGGACCCAGCCGGGCCTGCCTGCTCACCGGAAAGCACAGCCACAAGAACGGATTCACCGACAACACCCGCACCTTCGACGGCAGCCAGCAGACCTTCCCCAAGCTCCTGCGCCAGGCCGGCTACGAGACAGCGGTCATCGGCAAATGGCACCTGACCTCCGACCCCACCGGCTTCGACTACTGGAACATCCTCATCGGACAGGGCCAGTACTACAACCCTACCTTTATAGATAACGGCGAGCGCCGCGTCATTCCCGGCTACGCCACCGACATCACCACCGACCTGGCCCTCGACTGGCTCGAGAACAAGCGCGACCCCGAGAAACCGTTCTGCCTGCTGCTGCACCACAAGGCGCCCCACCGCACCTGGATGCCCGACCTGCAGGACCTCGGGGCCTTCGATGACGCAGAGCTGCCCCTGCCTGACAACTTCTACGACGACTACGGGGGACGTCCCGCCGCAGCCGCCCAGGAGATGGAGATCGACCGCCACATGGACTTAGTCTATGACTTGAAGATGGCCGACAAGGAGGGCGAGATACATACCGGCTCCGAGCTGGAAGAATACGGACGGAACATGTACAGCAGCGGAGGCGACGGTAAAAACATCATCGCCGGGCACATGACCCCGGAGCAGAAAGCCGTCTGGGACGCCTACTACGACCCCATCATCGAGCAGTTCAAGGCCGACAGCCTCACCGGCAAGGCCCTCGCCGAATGGAAGTACCGCCGCTACATGAGCGACTACCTGAGCGTCATCCGCTCCGTGGACCGCAACATCGGCCGCGTCCTCGACTACCTGATGGAGAGCGGTCTGTGGGACAACACCCTCGTCATCTACACCTCCGACCAGGGCTTCTACATGGGCGAGCACGGCTGGTTCGACAAACGCTTCATGTACGAGGAATCCTTCCGCACTCCCCTGCTGGCCCACTATCCCGGCGGCTTCCACGGCCAGGTCGACGCCCTGGTCCAGAACATCGACCACGCCCCCACCTTCCTCGAGATGGCCGGAGTGCCCGTGCCCGACGACATCCAGGGCGAGTCCTACCTCTCCTTCCTGCGCACCGGCAAGGTCGGGAAAGGCAAGCACTGGCGCAAGTCCCTCTACTACCATTTCTACGAATATCCCGGTGAGCACGCTGCCCGCCGCCACTACGGAGTCCGCACCGACCGCTATAAACTCATTCATTTCTACGGCCACGACATCGACTCCTGGGAGCTCTACGACCTCGAGAAGGATCCCACCGAGATGCACAACCTCTACGGAGACCGCTCCTACCGCCGCGTCCAGAAGAAACTGCACCGGGAACTCCTGCGGCTGCAGGAACTCTACGACGACCCCGTGGAACAGGAACTGACTCAGAAGAATTAGGACAATGGAAAAGGAAGTGCAATATTTTCTGGAGTGCGCCCACAAATGCGCTGCGGCCGGGCTGCTCTCGTGCAGCAGCGGCAACCTCTCCCTGCGGTGCAAGGGACAGGACAATGAGGACTGCGCCCTCCTCTCTGCGACCGGCTCCTGGCTCGGGGAGCTGCGGGAGGACCAGGTCGCCCTCTGCCGCATCAGCGACGGCACCCCCCTGAACGGCGTGCGTCCCACGATGGAGGCCGGATTCCACCTCGGGACCATGCGGAAAAGGCCGGAAGTAGGCTGCGTCCTGCACTTCCAGTCCCCCTTTGCCACGGTCGTGGCCTGCATGAAGGACAAGCCGACAGACTTCAACGTCACCCTCGAGGGACCGCTCTACATCGGCCGTGAAGTGCCGGTAGTGCCGTTCCTCCCGCCCGGCAGTCCGGAACTCGCCGCTGCGGTCGTGGAAGCCCTCACCGCCCACGACATTGTCCTGATGTCCAACCACGGACAGGTCGCCTGCGGCCCCGACTTCCCCGACACCTTCCGCCGCGCCGTATTTTTCGAGATGGCCTGCCGCATCATCGTCCTCTCCCGCGGCAACTACACCACCGTCTGATTACTCTTCCGGGAAAAACTCCTTCTGAGGATTCATCAGCCGCTGCAGGAACATTCTCAGAAGAATATCCGGGACATAATACACTCCGTCCCTGACCGCCAGCAGTTCCATACTTGTCAGCTTGGCCGCCGCTGTCTGCACTGCACTGCTGGAGGCGAGAGAGTGACGGCGGAGGAAGTCCACCCCCATTATCTTATGCGCACGGACATCCCCGGCTACGGCATACAGCAGTTCCTTCTGCCTTAACGGAATATCCGAGAGCATCATACGATAGCCCACAGAAGCCTCCTCTATGATGGAATCCACAGTCTCCCTCAATATCGCCACTGTACATTCCCCTCCCTCGGGCACGGTCGCGTATGCCTCGTGAAAAGTCTTCTGCATACAGTACGTGTTGCCTTCGAAAAGCCCGTACACCTTGCCGACTGCCTCCGGGGCAATTCTTTTCTTTCCTTTCTCAAAATGTCTTATGACGAATTCTGAATATTTCTCGGGATCAATCGGTTTCAGTTCCAGCATCGAGGCACTGTGATAAAACGGCCTGGCCGATGACATGAACATCTGCGACAGCATGTGGGTCTCACTGCCGGAGAATATAAAATGCACATTGCCAAGATGCTGTATATGCGAACGGAGAAGGGCCTCGATATTTTTCTCAGGATACTTGCCTATCTGCTGGAACTCGTTGAAAGTCACGATACACGGACGGTCTGCCTGTTCAAGACACTGGAAGATCTCCGTCAGCGTATATTCGGGGCGGGATATGTCTCCAAGCCCTAAGCTGAATGTTGGAAGGCCGCTGACCGGGTCAAAGCCGAATTCCGCATTGATGGATTTAAGACCCTGGACGAAGTTCTGCAGCATCTTCCGGCTCCTGGAGCGCAGACGGTTGAAGACAGCCTGACCGAATTCGTATGTAAATTCCTGAAAGCATGCAGTATGCAGAATATCCACATAGAATGTGTAGTATCTGTCAGATATCTCCTCCCTGTCATAGCAGAAACGGATGAGTTTGGATTTGCCCAACCGCCTCTCAGAGACAAGGCACATATTTGCACCTCCGGTAACACTTCGGATAATGTGGTCTGATTCTGCTACCCGGTCACAGAAGTATTCTTTCGGAACGTCTCCGACAATGATAAAAGGATTCATATCGCGCCTATATTTACTATGGTTTACAGGCACAAATGTAATTATGAATTTTTCATTATGCAAATTTCATAATGAATTTCTCATAATGAAAACTGCATGATTTACGGAATGAGGGCAATGACGATGTAGTAGAGCATCACTCCGGAGGCGGCGAACTTGAGGCCCGTCCCGAGCAGGAAGCCGAGGAAGGAGCCTGTCGCGGCTTTGAGACCCTGCCCCATCTTCTTCTCGCCCCAGTAGAGCTCGGCGGCAAGGGCTCCGATGAAGGCTCCGGCGATCATGCCCCAGGGCGGGAAGAACAGAATGCCCACGAGCATGCCGGCCGTCGCACCGCGCGAGGCGTACTTCGTGCCGCCGGTCACCCGGGTCAGCCAGCCCGGTACCACATAGTCCAGGACGGTCACCACCACCGTGACTATCAGCATGATGATCAGCAGACGCCAGGTGATGTCGTCCAATGCGCAGGGCGAGCCCCAGAGAAAGAGCAGAAACATACCCGCCAGACTGCACGGAGGACCGGGCAGCACGGGCAGAATACAGCCGAGAAGGCCTACGATGCCGAGTATCACGGCTACTATGTCGATGAAAATTTCCATATTGTGCGTCAGTCTGAACTTTCAGTACGCAAATGTAACATATTTGGCAATCTGAGCAAAACTTACGGTCGGTACTGACGCGGGGTGCTTTTGTAATCACTCAATAATCAGAGACTTATGAAAGGTGCGTGTGCTTTTCGGCATGCTCCGGACTGGTGACAAGAACGCGCCACCATCATAAAGCCCTATACACCAAACTTTTACATTTTTAGGGTGATGCACTACTTACCGTTTGTCCGTCCTCCCTCACAACTGCCCTTAAACCGCACACGAGGTATTCTATCACCAAATTTTTACATTTTGAGGTGGTGCGCTACTAACTGCTACTGTTTGTCATTTATCCGCCCTTACCTCAATTTACATTCCCAGAACCCCTGCGACTTAAGAACCTCCCGCATCTTCGCGGACATCTCCAGGCATTCCTGCCGCGTGAAACGGAAGCGGGTGAAGACCTGGGCAAGGTTCTCAGTGCCGTTGAGCTCCACGAAATAACGGCTCTCAGGAAGGGCCTCCTTCTCAGCGTAGATGCGGTCGATATCCTCCGCGGTATAGTCGTGATAATGACCGGCGTGCAGGATGGCCTCCACCGGCAGGCGGTCAGTCTGCTCCGGAGCCTCGTCCGGCCAGCCGAGAGTGACGGTCAGCACGGGCACCACGAGGGACGGCAGATGCAGGGCCTCGATGATCTTATCGGGATTGTAAACCGTAGTACCGAGAATGCAGGTACCCAGACCGCACTCCTCCGCCAGAGTGATGAACGCCTGGGCGAACAGCAGAGTGTCCGTAGCAGCGTTGATAAAGGACACAAAGTTGCCGTAGCCCGGCGCAGCGTCCCGTTCCTCACACCACCGGCTGAACCTGTGAAAGTCCGCGCAGAACGTCAGCACCGCCGGAGCCTCCTGAACCATCGGCTGATGATGATGCGCCGCTGCCAGAGCCTCCCTTTCCGGCCCGTCCTCAGTAACCACCAGCGAATACAACTGCATATTGCCCATGGTCGCAGCCCTCGAGGCCTCCCCGGCCAGAGCCTCGATCAGTCCCTCCGGAATCCCGCGCCGCGAGTATTTCCGGATGCTTCTTCTATCCTTGAATCTTGCCATAGTACCGAACATTTTCCTGAAAAGTTCCCAAAAATACAAAACATTTCCTTTCCCCGCCAACTTTCCATTTTCTCCGCCTACTCCTCCCGCTCCGCCTCCATACTCCTTCCCACCTTCCGTAGGTGTGTCGTTCCCCTGCATTTCCGTCTCACCTTCCGAAGGTGCGTAGATGGGGCACCGTCCCGAGAACGCCTGTAGCCGCGTTTCCATTGCTATCATGTCCCTCCCACCTTACGAAGGTGAGGCACTTTCCCGCATTTTCCGCTCACCTTCCAAAGGTGCGCAGAAGCAACACCTCCGTCACCTCCGTACTCCTTCCAAAGGAGTGCCGCAAACGCACATTTTCACGACTCCTCCCGAAGGAGTGTATTCCGCAAATCCGCAGCCCTTGTGGAAAAGAACGGGCGCTACTTGTTGAGCGGCGCAATCATCAGCACATCATTGTCCTCCTCAGAGAGCACCGAGAGGATCTCCGAGATACGGGCACGGGCGGCATCGCTGAGGCTACCGGACTCGAGAGCGGTGCGGCCGTTCTCCATGAAGCTCACCGCATCCGATCTTACAACCAGACAGCCATCTTTAAACTCCTCTGCAAAAGAGCCATCCACCAAGTCGTTAACCAATTCCCCTAGATACACCTCACCAGTCCTGCGGTCTAAGATTACCCCCGGCAATGACTCCACATTGATGTGCAGAACCCCTTCCTTTATCACCGATTTGCCCTGCTTGCTGACGTTCATCACCACATAGTCCGGCAGTACCATACCAGAGTACTTGTAATTATCATCCTTATACCCGCTGCCACTTTGTTCAGTCTGTCCGAAACTTACGGTAAAGAGCGGGTGAATCTTTCCGCGTCCCACAAGATACGCCGTATCCTGCATAGTATTGGTAGAGCTACGGAACACATCCAGCATCCCCGGCACATTGCGGTCAGTTTCCAACACAACACGGTTGTCTTCCGGAAGCGAATACGTCCTGGGTATCTCCCAAAGTACATTGCCCTCATAGTCCTGGCACCAGGCCAAAGCCGGACAACCGTTGTCCTCCGGCAGCACTGCCACTGTGATGTTCCGCTCACGGCCGTCAACACTGAAACTGTAGTCCAGCCACGACCCGTCATCAGTACTGTAGGCCAGCGGTACATCCTCCATCTCCCCGGTCGCGATATCGTAGGCGTGCAACTGATTGATATCCGGATAAGTCCTCATCCAGATCCTCCCTCCCGCCTCGTCTATCTGCACGGACGATATCTGCAGGAACTCCCCGGGGCCACGGCCTATAGCTCCATAGGTCCTCAGGAATTTCCCTGTAGAGCGGTCAAAGAGCTTCAAAGGCGTCCGCGGCGCAATCGAATAGGTGGAAATGTAGTTGTCCGACACATTGATCCATGCCATAGGCGTATAGGCCACCGCAGTATCGCTGTCCAGGACAATGAACTCCGGCTCCCCGACCAGCTCCGACAGCATCAGGTCCTCCCCCTGCGGCAGCTGCGAATACTTCACGGAGACCAGCCCCGTACCATTGTCCTTCTGCCCGCACGAAACCGCCGTCAGCATCAGGAATCCGGTCATGGCTGCACACAGGCAGCGTGTTGAAAGAAATGCTTTTGTTTTCATGGCTCAGTAGATTTTGGATTTCTGTCTCAAAGTTAAAAATAATTTTTTTCTTTATCGGTTCAGGTGCCGATTATTTTTTGACGTATGCTCCGACGTCCGGTTTTCCACAACGGCACCGAATCGCGGGATTTGCTGCCGCTGCGGAAGGATTGAGTATATTTGCGGACGAATATGGCACAGAAAGACGTGACACAAGAGAATATGACACAGCTTAATGCGGCAGACCATTCAGCGGCATACACCGCGCAGGACCGCTGGCTGAAAATGCCGATGGCCGAATACATCGTCAGCTACCGGGATTCCGCAAGAGTGCGGGGATACTGCCGTGAATGTGGCCGCTACGGCAATTGCTGGGCCTGCCCTCCATACGATTTTGACGAGACGGCACTTCTGGAACAATATACCACCATCTCACTGCTGGCCACCGTGATAACTCCTTCGGAAGGAGTCACGCTCACCCCGGAGACAGCTGACCGCATCATCCGCCGGGAACGGCAACGGCTCGACCGGATGCTGGTGAAAATGGAATGTGACGCCTCAGTGCCGGCACACACCGCCCGCGCCTTCTTCGCCGGAACCTGCCTGCTCTGCCCGCCGGAGCATTGCACCCGCCGCGATAGCCTGCCCTGCCGCCACCCCGAAAGCATCCGCCCCTCCCTCGAGGCTCTCGGCTTCGACGTAGCCCGCACCACCTCCGGACTCTTCGGCATTGACCTCCAGTGGGGCAGACCCGATGCACCTCCCGCCTGCCTCACACTTCTCAGCGCCCTAGCCTGCAGCAGACAACAACATACCCGCGTTTAAGACCCCACTTCTGCTGCAGCCAAAGCCACTTTCGACGATTTATCTTTCTTTTCTCCGCACTTTTTTCCATCTTCGCATCCGAAAACCGAAAACCTAAGGAAATGGCAGCAGAAACTATCGAACAGCAGCTCCAGGCCCACGGCATCCACCCGACCGCGGCCCGCATCCTCGTACTCCAGAAACTCTCGGAGCTCACTCATCCCGTATCCATGACCGAGTTAGAGACGGAATTAGAGACCATGGACAAGTCCACGATATTCCGCACCCTCAACGTCCTGCTCGAACATCACGCGATTCATTCGTTCGAGGACGGCAGCGGATCCACAAAATACGAGATATGCCGCTGCGAGTCCACCGTCTGCCGGGTCGAGAACCGTCACATCCATTTCTACTGCGAGGAGTGCCGCCGGACATTCTGCATCGAGGACGTCAAGATACCCGTAGTCGCCCTGCCGGAAGGTTATCGTATCGAGACCATCAACTACACCGTCAAGGGTCTCTGCCCCGAGTGTTCCAAACGCAAGCCCATAGTCTAAGCGCACAGACGCAACTGCCACAAATCAGGCTGAGCCCAAACCATACAGTAACCAGACGGAGCAGTGCCATAATCATAGCCGCTGCCACGGCATAGGCAGAACTCAAGCATCCTAGTCATCAGCTCCATCCTGACCACCACAACCATTCCCCATCATGCAACCCGGTTGCAAACTGACATCCGGCCCGCCCTCTGAAACTTAGTTGCATCCCGGCATCTGTAATTTCGCACCATAAACAAAATAACAAAATAAAAGTTTATGAGAGAACAGCAACAGCGTGCGATACCTCAGGAAAATGAACTGCAGGCACAGCCAATACAAAGCGAAAACCTGCTGAAATCCGACGGCAAGGCTCACGGCAGCCACAGCTGTCACAGCTGTCACACCCATGAGGACACAGAGGGGCACAACAACCACGAGCACAAGCACGAGCATCACCGTCACGCCCACAGCAGCACAAAGCGGCAGATAACCCTCATCGCCGTCACAGCCGTCCTGCTCGCCGCAGCCATCCTCATCGAGAGATACTGCGCCCTGCAGACCTGGCAGCTGCTCCTGGTCTACCTCGTCCCCTACCTGCTCATCGGCACCGGCACCCTGAAAGAAGCGGCAGAAGGCATTGCCCGCGGAAACATCTTCAACGAGCACTTCCTCATGTCCCTGGCCACCATCGGAGCCCTCTGCATCGGCTTCCTGCCCGGAGCGGAGACGGAGTTTCCGGAAGCGGTCTTCGTCATGCTGTTCTTCGCAGTAGGAGAGCTGTTCGAGAGTTACGCCGAGGGCCGCAGCCGCGACAGCATCTCCCACCTGATGGAAATCCGCCCGGACACAGCCGAGGTGGAGCGCGGCGGGCAGACTCAGACCGTCTCCCCCGAGGAAGTGAACATAGGAGAAATCATAGTAGTCCGGCCCGGCGGGAAAATACCCCTCGACGGCACCGTAATCGAAGGCTCCTCCTCCCTCAACTCCGTGGCCCTCACCGGCGAGAGCCTGCCCCGGGACGTCGAAAAGGGCGACGACGTGGCCTCCGGCTGCATCAACCTCTCCGGCGTCCTCCGCATCAGGACCACGAAGACCTTCGGCGAGAGCACCGTCTCGAAGATCATCCGGCTCGTGGCAAACGCCGACTCCCGCAAGTCCAGCAGCGAATCCTTCATCACCCGCTTCGCCCGCATCTACACCCCGATAGTTGTCTCCGCCGCCCTCCTGCTGGCATTCGTACCTCCGCTGCTGTCCGGAAACGGCTTCTCCGGCTTCTCCTCCTCCTTCGCCACCTGGCTCCACCGCGCCCTCATTTTCCTGGTAGTATCCTGCCCCTGCGCCCTGGTAATCAGCGTCCCCCTCACATTCTTCGGCGGTCTGGGCGGCGCCTCCCGCAGAGGCATCCTCATCAAGGGCAGCAGTTTCATGGATTCCCTGGCAAATGTAGGAACCGTGGTATTCGACAAGACCGGCACCCTCACCCGGGGAGAGTTCGCAGTGGAGGCCGTGCATCCGGAGACAGCCGCAAAGCCCGGAACGGCAACCCCCGCATCCATCACGGAGCACGAGCTCCTGCATCTGGCCGCCCACGTGGAGCATTTCTCCACCCATCCGATAGGCGAGGCCCTCAGAGCGGCATTCCCCAACGAGGCGACTGACGGCTGCTCAGTCACTGACGTGGAGGAAATCGCCGGTCAGGGCATCAGGGCCAATGTGGAAGGCCGCACGGTCTGCGTAGGCAACGCCCGGATGATGGAGGCTGTCGGAGCGGCATGGCACGACTGTCACCGCACCGGCACCATCATCCACGTAGCGGTGGATGGACAATACGCCGGGCACATCGTCATCAATGACAGGGTGAAGGAGGACAGCGCGGAGGCAATAGCGGCCCTCCGCCGGCTCGGGGTCGGAGATACCGTCATGCTGACCGGCGACAGGGAGGAAACGGCCCGCGAGGTGGCCTCCAGGCTCGGAATCGGCTCCTACCGCGCCGGCCTGCTGCCAGCCGACAAGGTCCGGTGCCTGGAAGAACTGATGGCCGCCAAGCCCCGCGGGACCAGCCTCGCCTTCGTCGGGGACGGCATCAACGACGCCCCGGTGCTCAAACGCGCCGACGTGGGCATCGCCATGGGCGGACTCGGCAGCGACGCCGCCATAGAGGCCGCCGACGTGGTGCTGATGGACGACCGTCCCACCAAGATCGCAACGGCCGTCTCCATCTCCCGCCGCACCCTCCGCATCGCCCGCCAGAACGTCTGGCTGGCCATCGGCATCAAGGCCGCCATCCTGCTCCTCGCAGCCATCGGCCTCGGCACTCTGTGGCTCGCCGTCTTCGCCGACGTCGGAGTCACCGTCCTGGCCGTCCTCAACGCCATGCGGGCCCTCCGCGTCCCGACAAAATAATCAGCGGACGACTATCTCGTCGGTGAAGACCCATCCGCCGTAGGGGCCGGAGCGGGCCTGGAGGCGGATGTAGCGGGCGGAGACAGAGGCTCCGGCAGAAGCACCGGATACGTCGGAGGCACCGGACGCACCGCCGCCGGCATACCACCCGTCAGTAACGAAGGTTACGCGGTCATCGCGGACCACCTCGCGGGTGAAGCGCCGCAGTTCCACAAAACTAACCCCGTCCGAAGATGCGGAGATGACCACCTCCGCGGGCAGGAAGACCTCCGGGCCGCAGACCTGCATGAAGTCCAGCTCCACCGAGCGCACATCCTGCACCCGGCCCAGGTCCACAGTCACATCGAGCCGCTCCCGGGAGATGAATCCCTGCCACCGTCCGTCCCCGTAAGTCCAGCCGCCGTGCAGTCCGTCCGTCAGAGCCGTATCGCCTCCGGCCGCATAGGTGGCATTGTACGGAGCATTGTACTCCACCCTGCACCCGCGGGCCAGATGCTCCAGCGGTGACTGGGCGGCCGGACGGTCCCCCACCTCGCGGGCCAGGTCGAAGACATTGTACCCCTCAGCCTCCATCTGAGCACACAGGGACAGCGCCCGCCGGTGGAAATCCTCATAGTCCCGGTCGGACGCAGGACTCCAGGCCACCTCCGCGAGGGCATAGAGCCGGGGGTAGATCATCAGCTCGGCATGCGGCTCCGTGGGGACATACTCGCACCAGAGATTGGCCTGCACACCTATTATCTTCGCGGCTTCATCGGGGGAGAGCCCGGATGGCACAGGTTCGAAGGAGTAGACTTTAGACAGCGGCAGATATCCGCCCATAGCCGTAGGCAGCGTGGACGGATCGTCCTGATAAGTGTCGAAATAACAATACGCTCCGGGGGTCATGACCGTCCGGTTGCCTCCCGAGGCGGCCCGTTCTCCCTCCTCCACGCTCCGCCACGCCATGACCACTGCGGCCGAATCCGCCCCGCCCTGGAGTATCTCGTCCCAGCCGACCGGCGTCCGCCCGTGAGCCTCGAGGAAACGGCCTATCCGTCTGATCATGTAACTCTGCAGTTCGTCCACATCCGCCAGACCTTCCGCCTTCATGCGGGCCTGGCACAACGGACATTCCGCCCAGGCCTTTTTGGACGCCTCGTCCCCGCCGATATGAATGTACTGCGAGGGGAATATCTCCATTATCTCCGTGAGTACATTTTCGAGAAACTCAAAAGTTTCCTCCCTGCCTATGCAGAAATCGGAGTGCCGGTAGGGCTCCCCCGTGCACGAAAGCTCCGGATAGGCGGTAAGCACCTCCTCCGAGTGCGAGGGCATCTCTATTTCGGGGACAATGGTAATGCAGCGCTCCGCCGCATACTGCACCAGTTCCCGCAGTTCCTCCTTAGTATAATATCCCCCGTAGGCCCCGTGTGTCCCCTCCGGCAGGTACTTCCGCTCTCCGAACCACCAGTCCTTCCACAGCGCTCCCTCTCTCCACGCGGCGAAGGAGGTCAGCCGGGGATAGCGGTCTATCTCCACCCTCCAGCCGGCGGCATCGGTCAGATGCAGGTGCAGGACATTGAGCTTCAGGCGGGCCATGGCGTCTATCTGCCTCTTCAGGTACTCTATGCTGAAAAAATGCCGGGACACGTCCTGCATGAACCCCCTCCACTGGAAGCGGGGCGCATCCTCTATCTCCACGCAGGGGACAATGCCTGTGGCCGGGTCCCGCAGCGCCTCCAGGGTCTGCATGGCGTAGAAGGCCCCGGCGCTGTCGGCGGCCTCGACCTGCACTCCCCCGGGGGTCACCCGCAGGCGGTAGGCTCCGGACACGGCTCCGGGACGGGGACTTATCCGCACGTCAGGGCAGGCAGAAGAAGCGGCCACAGGATCATAAACTCCTGAAGTAAAATGGATTGAGGCAGGACGGGGAATGATGCGGTGCTCTCCGGTACCGCGGGCGGCAAGACCGGCAGGGATGAGCGTCAATACGGCCAGAAGGGCCGTGAGAAGGCGGAAAATGGTGTTTCTGTGACTCATAGTTACAGGCGATGTTACAATTCAAGCCTCTAAGATACAACATATTGCCCGAACAGCCGTAACATCATTGAAACTTCTGCTACATTCCCGTAACACCGCGTAATATGATTTTAATCCGCCCGTATCACTGCTGAAACACGCGGGGCATACTTTTGCGGCCGTAAAACAGGAAAGCATATATGAACAGATTTCTTCTAAAAGCAGTTTTCATCATCTCTACTTTCATTTTATTCAACAGTGCGGCGGCACTGGCACAGACTGTCAAGGGCGTGGTCCGCGACAGTGAGACCGGAGAGCCGCTCGCAGGCGTAGTAGTCATGTTCGAGAGGGTTGTGGATGACCCTACCGCGAATATGACCGGCACGCAGACCGAGGCCGACGGGAGCTACATCCTCCAGATACCCGAAGGGATCGAGGGTGTCCTGGGCCTCTATTTTATAAGTTACGACGACCTCAAGTCCCAGGTCATCAAACTGGGGAAGGGCGATGAGCTCACCCTGGACCTCAACATGACATTCCAGTCGGAGACACTAGAGACCGCAGTAATCGTGGCCCGCAAGGACCCCGAGTCCGTCGGTGCCCTGATCAACGACCGCAAGGTATCGGCCCAGGCCGTGGAGAACATAGGAGCGGCCGAGATATCTGCAAAGGGCCTCTCCAACGTGGCCGAGGCCGTGGAGACCATGAGCGGCGTATCGTTCAACAGTTCCGGCCAGCTCTTCGTCCGCGGACTCGGCGACCGCTACAGCCTTACGACCCTCAACGGACTGCCGGTAGCCTCCCCCAACCCGGACAACAAGCTCATCCCCCTGGATATCTTCTCCAGCTCGGTGCTCCAGAACATCACCGTGACCAAGGTTTACACCGCTACCAGCTTCGCCGACTACTCCGGAGCACATATCGACATTGCCACCAAGGAGAACATCGAGGACAGTTTCCTCTCCGTCTCCCTGGGCCTCAACGGAACCATCGGCACCACATTTACCGACACCTACCGCCCGGACCGCAACGGATGGCTGCTCCATGACAACAACCTGCCCCGCAATGTCCGCGAAATGAGCCTGCCCGACTTCCGCGAGTACATCGTGGACAACGACCCCTTCGGCACCTCGTTCGACATCCGCAAGTCGATGGCCCTGCCCGACATCTCCGGCTCGGTATCCGGAGGACGCACCTTCGGTCTCAGGAACGGAGACGAGCTCAGCCTCCTGGCCTCCGCCTCCATATCCTCCGGCAGCCAGAACATCTACGACGCCTACATCACCAACATCAATACACAGGGCCAGCACATGGACGAGTTCACCTACAACGCTTACGAACACAGTCTTGACCTGACCGGACTGCTGAGCCTCAACTACATCTTCAAGAATGACGACAAGATAGGCTTCACCATGCTCTACGCCAAGAATGCCACGGAGGACTACAAGCTCCGCGACGGATATGACGCAGAGGACAACATGCTTCTGGGAAGCAACTCCATAGCCCACTCCTACTCTCTGTGGAACACACAGCTGGGCGGCTCGCACACCCTGCACCGCAGCTGGGACATGGACTGGAAGGTATCCTACGGCATGACCGACAGCAACGAGCCTGACCGCCGTCAGGTGATGTACCGCAAGGGTGAGGACGGCAGCCTGTCCCTTTTCAAGCTCAACCGCCAGGAGACCATGCGCTACTACGGCGAACTCTCGGAGCAGGAAATAGTGGCTGAAATCAAGCCCACATTCCACTTCGGAGAGCAGAGCCGCCTGATCTTCGGCGCCGCCTACAAGGACAAGAACCGGGACTACAACTCCATGAGGTTCTACTACAACCTGACCGACATCAACCCCGTCATCAGCGACATCTACACCCCTTCCTCCTTCCTCAACAGCCAGAACATAGCCGACGGCCTGATTACCATCGAGAGAGATGCCCAGCCCAAGAACAACTACTACGCCGGACACCGTATCCTCGCCGGTTTCGCGGAAGTGGAATACTACCCTCTGACCGACCTGATGCTCGGTCTCGGAGTACGCTACGAATACTCGCAGCAGTGGGTGCGGTACTGGAACGACGCCTCCCGCGAAAGTATCTCCCGCCTCAACAAGGGCGACTTCTTCCCCGCCCTGAACGTGAAGTACACGCTTAAGAACAAGCATACATTCCGTTTCGCCTCCTCCATCACCGTGACCCGCCCCTCGTTCATAGAGATGGCTCCCTTCCTCTACAAGGAGTCCTACGGAAGCGCGGAGCTCCGCGGTAACGACGCACTGACCAACGGATACAACTACAACTTCGACCTCAAGTACGAGTACTTCTCCACCAACAACAAGCACATGTTCTCGGTAGGTCTCTACTACAAGATTCTGAAAGACCCCATCGAGCGCGTGCAGGAGACCTCCGGCGGAGCCATCGTACACACCTTCAGAAACGCCGAGCAGGGTATGGCCGCCGGCCTCGAGGCAGAGTTCCGCACCCAGCCCTTCAAGTACTTCACCATCGGCGGCAACGTCTCCCTGATGTACACCGACGTCACCCTCCTGGCAAACGGAGGCATCTACACCGACAGCCGCAGGGCCCTCCAGGGCGCCTCCCCCTACCTTGGCAATGCCTTCATCACCTACGCCCCCGAATTCGGCAAGGAGTCATCCATTTCCATCTCGGTCCTCTACAACGTACAGGGCCCCCGCATCCAGGCTGTAGGTATCTACGGACTCGGAAACATCATGCAGGCCCCGATTCACTCCCTCGACGCCAACATCACCTACCGTATCACCAGAATCTGGAGCGTGGAGCTTTCCATGACCAACCTGCTCGACTCCGAATACAGGTTTACCCAGAACGTACCTGACCTCGATACCGACATGCTCACCGAAAGCTACAGGCTCGGAAGAGGCATCGGAGTGGGCGTCAAACTCGATTTTTAAAAAAATATAAAATTTATAAACATTTCTAAATCTTTTAAAAATGAACAAAAAACTTTTCATTCTCGCTCTTGGAGCAGCCATGACGGCTGTATCCTGCCAGGAGGGAAACAAAAACGTGATTGATCCCGAGGTAGACCTCATCGGTGATATCACTGAGGACAGAATCCTCGAGGAAGGCCAGACCTACACCCTTACAGGAGGTCTGCATGTAAAGGAAGGAGCTACCCTGACCATAGAGCCGGGTGTGACCATCATTGCCCAGGATGACGACCAGGTAGACTATATCCTCATAGAGCAGGGCGCAAAAATCGATGCCCGCGGTACGGCCAGCGCTCCCATCGTAATGACATCCAACAGAAAGGAAGCCGGAGCATGGGGCGGTCTCCACATCTGCGGTAAGGCTCCCATCAATGCCGGCACCGATGCCAAGTCCGAGATAGGTGACGCCTCCTACGGCGGAGACGACGCCAGCGACAACTCCGGTATTCTCCAGTACGTCCGCGTTGAGTACGGCGGATATGCCTTCTCCGAGGAGAAAGAGGCCAACGGCTTCACATTCTACGGTGTAGGTAACGGAACTACTGTCGACCATCTCCAGGCTTACGGCGGATCTGACGACGGTTTCGAGTGGTTCGGAGGTACTGTAAACGTAAAATATCTGATATCCACCAACAACACCGACGACTCCTTCGACTGGACCGAGGGATGGACCGGAAAGGGACAGTTTATGATTGCCCAGCAGATATCCGATGAGTGCGACGCCCTCATCGAGGCCGACAACAATGACAACGACAACATGGCAGAGCCTATCTCCCACCCCGTACTCTCCAACCTCACCCTCGTGGGCAACGGTGCTGACGGACGCGGCGTACGTCTCCGTGCAGGCACACAGGCCGAGATATACAACGCCATCGTGACCGGCAAGAGCCGCGCCCTTACCACTGAGACAGAAGGCACTGAGAGCGCTCTGGCCAACGGCACATCCAAGCTCCAGTACATCTACCTCTCCTCAGGCGTTTCCAGCGACAACGAGGAAGGCTCTGTCCTCTACGACCAGAACGATTTCCTCGCAAATGACAACCACAATGCTGTGGGCTATGCAGCAGAGCTCACCAACAGCATCATGGGAACAATTGACGGAGGTCTCGACGCTTCCGGCATCGACTCATTCTTCGACAATGCAGCTTATGCAGGAGCCCTTCCCTCCGGCAACGACTGGACCAGCGGCTGGGCCCTCTCGGCCGACGGCGGCAGCACCGGCAGCGAGACTGTTGAGCTCGAGGGCGACATCACCGAGGACATGACCCTCAAGGCCGGTGTGAACTACATCCTCATCGGCGGCCTGCATGTAAAGGAAGGCGCCACTCTGACCATCGAGCCCGGCACAGTCATCACCGCCCAGGATGACAACAGCGTAGACTATATCCTCATAGAGCAGGGCGCCATGATCGATGCCCGCGGTACAGCCGAGAATCCTATCGTCATGACTTCCGAGAGGAAGGAAGCCGGAGCATGGGGCGGTCTCCACATCTGCGGTAAGGCTCCCATCAATGCCGGCACCGGTGCCAAGTCCGAGATAGGTGACGCCTCCTACGGCGGAGACGACGCCCACGACAACTCCGGTACACTCCAGTACGTCCGCATAGAATACGGCGGATATGCCTTCTCCGAGGAGAAAGAGGCCAACGGCTTCACATTCTATGGTGTAGGTGACGGCACTACCGTAGACCATCTCCAGGCCTACAACGGCTCCGACGACGGTTTCGAGTGGTTCGGCGGCACAGTGAACGTGAAATACCTCGTATCCACCGACAACACCGACGACTCCTTCGACTGGACCGAGGGATGGAGCGGAAAGGGCCAGTTCATGGTAGCCCATCAGATCTCCGCTGAGTGCGACGCCCTCATGGAGTGCGACAACAACGACAACGACAACGTGGCCGCACCTATCTCCCACCCCGTTCTTGCAAACGTAACCCTCGTAGGCAACAACTCCGATGAGAACAAACGCGGTATCCGTCTCCGCGCCGGTACCGAGGTCGAGCTCTACAACGCCATCGTAACCGGCAAGCCCCGCGCCCTGACTACAGAGACCGCCCACACTGAGGAGGCTCTTGCCGACGGTACCTCCGTACTCAAGCACGTATACCTCTCCAACGGAGTATCCAGCGACAGCGACAATGTCCTCTACACCCAGGACATGTTCCTCGCCGAGGCCAACCACAACCAGGTGGACTACACCTTCAGCCTGACCGACAACTTCTTCGGAACCATTGCCGGAGACCTTGATGCCAGCACCATCGACACATTCTTCGAGTCTGCCTCCTTCGCCGGCGCCATCTCCGCCGACAGCAACTGGATGGCCGGCTGGACCAAATAAACTGCTTTTCGAAGCTGTCATACCTGTTTTTCACGGGAGGCTGCGAAGTGATTCGCCGGCCTCCCTTCTTTTTTGTCCGGTGCCGGGTGAAAATACCTAACAGTTGGTATTGTCTCTGTCAGGAAAGAGTGGTATTTTTGCCCGGATTTAGAGACCATTTGCAGCATGAAACTTTCGGATCTGAAAACAGGTGAAAGAGGTATTATCGTCAAAGTGAGCGGACACGGCTCCTTCCGCAAGAGAATCACCGAGATGGGATTCATCAAGGGAAAGGAGGTCAGGGTGGTGCTCAACGCCCCTCTCAGGGACCCCATAGAATACGAGATCATAGGATACAAGATATCGCTCCGCAGGGACGAGGCCCGCGAGATAGAGGTCATCAGCGAGAGCGAGGCCAAGGCTCAGGCATCTCAGGACAATGTAACGGAGCCGGAGGCATCCCGGAATTCTGCCGGCACCCCCGGACTGAGCAGCCGCGAACCGGACTGCTCCGATGCAGAGGACCTCGACCGGAGGATGCGGCAGCTCGCGGAGGAGCGCCGCCACACCGTGCGGGTCGCCCTCGTGGGCAATCCCAACTGCGGCAAGACCTCCATGTTCAACATTGCCTCCGGCTCCCACGAGAGGGTCGGCAACTACAGCGGAGTGACCGTCGATGCCAAGGAAGGGCGGTTCGAATACAAGGGCTACCATTTTGTCCTCGTCGACCTGCCGGGCACCTACTCCCTCTCAGCCTACAGCCCTGAGGAGCTGTACGTCCGCAAGAATCTGATCGACAATATTCCCGACGTGGTCATCAACGTGGTGGACGCCTCCAACCTCGAGCGCAATCTCTACCTGACGGCCCAGATCATCGACATGAACCTCCGCGTGGTCATGGCCATGAACATGTACGACGAGCTGGAGGCCCGCGGAGACAGGCTCGACACCGTCACCCTCGGACATCTGCTCGGCATGCCGGTGGTGCCCACCGTCAGCCGCAGCGGGCAGGGCATCGACAGGCTGTTCGACACCGTCATCCAGATCTACGAGCACAACGAGCCGTCCCTGTCCCGCCACATCCACATCAACCACGGACAGGAGCTGGAGAACAGCATCGACCGCATCAAGCTGCTGATTCAGAAGAACGACGACATACGCACCCACTATTCCACCCGCTGGCTGGCCATCAAGTACCTCGAGAACGATTCCGATGTGGAGGCCATAGTCGAGGCACTGCCCAACCACGACGAGATCATCGCCGCCCGCTTCGAGGAGAACAGGCGCATAGAGGGACTGCTCGGCGGCACGAATGCCGAGGCCGCCATCGTAGACGCCAAATACGCCTTCGTCCAGGGCGCCCTCAAGGAGACCTACACTCCCGGACAGGTGCGGAAAAAGCATACCATTACCGACAAGATAGACGCCGTGGTCACCAACCGCTGGGCCGCCTTCCCGATATTCATCCTCCTGCTGTACATCATCTTCGAGGCCACCTTCCGCCTGGGCGAATACCCGATGACCTGGATTGAGTGGCTGGTGGAGAAATTCGGGGCCTTCGTGGCCACCACCATGCCGGAGGGCATGCTGAAGGACCTGGTAGTGGACGGCATCATCGGAGGAGTGGGCAGCGTGCTGGTATTCCTGCCCAACATCCTGATACTCTACCTGTTCATCTCACTGCTGGAGGACTCCGGATACATGGCCCGCGCCGCCTTCATCATGGACAAGCTCATGCACAAGATAGGCCTGCACGGCAAGTCGTTCATACCCATGATCATGGGCTTCGGCTGCAACGTACCCGCCATCATGGCCACCCGCACCATAGAGAACCACAAGAGCCGCTTAGTCACCATGCTCATCATCCCCATGATGTCCTGCGCCGGCCGTCTGCCCGTGTACATCCTCGTGGCCGGGGCTTTCTTCCCCCGCAACGGCTCCCTGGTGCTGCTGGGCCTCTACGCCCTGGGCATTGTCATGGCCATCATCTCAGCAAAGATCATGAGCCGCTTCATCAAGGACGACAACCTGCCGTTCGTCATGGAACTTCCGCCCTACCGCGTCCCGACCTCCAAATCCGTCTTCCGCCACACCTGGGAAAAGGGCAAGCAGTACCTGCACAAGATGGCCGGCATCATCCTCGTAGCCTCAATCATTATATGGTTCCTCGGCTACTTCCCTCACCACGACCGTTACGCCACCCCCGCCGAGCAGCAGGAGAACTCCTACATCGGCATGATCGGGAAGGCCATCGAGCCCGTCCTCGAGCCCCTCGGCTTCGACTGGAAGATGGGCGTCGGCATCATCTCCGGTGTAGCCGCGAAAGAACTTGTGGTCAGCACCATGGGCGTACTCTACAGCGGCGAGTACGAGCGCTTCCCCGCATCCGCCGGAACCGACACTGTGACAAAAAACACCCCATCTGTGAATTTCAACCCCGCCTCAAAGGCGTCTGAAGCCACTTTTGTGAATTTTGAAGCCGATTCTGTGAATTCTGCAACTGCCGGCGTGACCGCGGAAACCGCCCTTGCGAATGACGCAACTGCCCCTCAAACCGCCTCCGGGGACACGATGCTGCAGAACGCCCTCGCCCGGACCACCACCCCCGCCGCGGCCCTCGCCTTCATGGTCTTCGTCCTGCTCTATTTCCCCTGCATCGCCACCTTCGTCGCCATCAAGAACGAGAGCGGCGGCTGGAAATGGGCCATCATCTCCGCCGTCTACACCATCGTCCTCGCATGGATCGTAGCCTTCATCGTCTACCGCATCGCCCTCCTGCTGCTATGACACCGGCAGAATACCTACAATGTGGGAAGGCCGGTAAGGCAAATACCTACTTATGAGGATTGACGGGCAATGGGAAGGGCAGTACTTTTGCATTCGTTATATCCATAATGTAGTGTTGTTATTTCAATCTTTGCTTAATTACTCATAAGTTTGGAAAGTTACGGACCCCTGCACCTGCGACAGGCCCCGGGGTCCGTTCTCTTTTAGGATGAAATGAAATCACTATATTTGTGGAAAATACTGAAAAATGAGAAAGAACATGAAAATGGCCGACCTGCTCGGCGCCGACTACCGACTGCTGACCGTCATCTACCGCCTGGGTATCAAGCTGGGCTTCGGGGAGAAGACCGTCGAGGAGACCTGCCGCGAGAGCGGGGTCAACTGCGACACATTCCTCCTCATTGCCAACGTATACGCCACAGACGGGTATGTTCCGACAACCGAGATGATGACCGCCGCCTCGGCCATTGACTTGGTCAGATACCTCCACGCCTCGCACTCCTACTATCTCGACCATGAGATTCAGGACCTGAGCCGCATCTTCGAGGACCTGCTCCGCCCCTGCACCCCGATGCAGCGGGACGTGATCATGCGCTTCTTCGACGGGTACCGGGAGGAAGTGGAGAACCACTTCGCCTACGAGGAGGACATCGTCTTCCCCTACGTGCGCTCGGTGGCCGGCGGACAGAGGGTCGAGGGCTACAGCATGGAGACATTCGAAGAGAACCACAACAACATAGATGAGAAGCTCAACGACCTGAGGAACATCGTCATGAAGTACCTGCCCCCGGTGTGCGACACGGTCACCGCCATCAAGGCCCTCTCGAGGCTCTGCACCTTAGAAGCCGACCTGGAGAAGCATACCCTGATCGAGAACTCAATCCTCATCCCTATGGTTAACAGACTGGAAGGAAAATGTCAGTGACAAAGAAGAAAATACTGCTCATAACCCCGTCGCGGATCATCGCCCGCGGCATCACCTCCATACTCGAGGAGCACGGAGGCTTCACCGTCGAGACCGTGCTGACCGACCTCTCCCGCGAGAACGAGGCCACGGTCCGGGACAGCATGGCGGACATAGTTATCGTAGACCCCATAATCTTCGACTTCGCCTCCCGCCCGGCAGGCCGCAGCCGCATCTCCGACCTGACCGACGCCGCGGTGATAGCCGCCCCGACAGCCGTCACGGACGACGAGACCATAAAGAGCTACGACGAGACCATCAGCATCTACGACACCCCGGCGGCCGTCATCAGCAAGCTCCGGAACTCACTGGCGCAGTCAGCCGGCGGACCCCGGACCGAGAACCGGGAGGAACTCTCCGCCCGTGAGAAAGAGATCCTGGTCTGCGTGGCCCAGGGCATGCTCAACAAGGAGATAGCCGACCGCTTCCACCTCTCGATCTACACCGTCATCACCCACCGCAAGAACATCACCCGCAAGACCGGAATCAAGACCGTCGCCGGCCTCACGGTCTATGCACTCCTGAACAACCTGATTGACCCGGCCTCAGTAGAATAGGGAATTTTACTATCTTCGCGGCAAATTCCCAGAATACCTACCATGAAGAAAAGACGACTGCTGACTGCCGCCCTCACTGCCGCCATACTGCTTGCCATACCACACTGTGTACATGCTTCGGCAATGATTAAGGATACGGCATCACAAACAGAGAGCACTGAATTCCGTTTCCGCGGCTACATCGGCGGCATGATGCTGCACAGCGGCTACATCTTCAGCCGTCCGTTCGGTATTTATTCCACAGCAGCCCTACCATTAGGCACAATGCAGATACGGGGCGTCGCCTCCGGAATCGGAGGGCACGTCAAATTCGCCTTCGGGACTTCCACCGACATGCTCCGCATCGGGGCCGAGGGGCACAGTTCCAATGTCAATTACTCCCCCTCTCCCTCCTATGCCCACACCGGCTGGGGAGGCATACTGGTGGACTACATCCGCCGTACCAAGGGCAGGGTGCACCCCTTCATCGGCTGTGTCATAGGCGGCGGAGGTGTCAAGAACCATATCATCGCAGAGGGCAGCACCGACGACTTCGTCACAGAGCCTCAGGCCACCATGCACAAATACGCATTCATGGCTATTGCCCCTTTTCTCGGCATTGAAGTCTCACTCACTCCCAAACTCAGTCTCGTAGTGAAAACGGACTGGCTCCTCAACGCCACCGGCCCTCAGAACGACTTCTCAAACGGTCCCCGCCTCTACGTCGGCATCCTCTTCAACCGCCTTCATCACTGAGGTCGTCCGGACTCACGAACTCTTGCCAAAACCAACTCTTTTAACTACTTTTGGCAAGATTTAATATGCGAACTCTTGCCAAAACCAACTTTTTTAGCTACTTTTGGCAAGCTTAATCTGATATTATGACGGAAATAATAGGAAGAGATATTGAGCAGTCAACTCTTAACAACCTGTACCACAGTGGAAAAAGCGAGTTTATCGCTATCTATGGAAGACGACGGATCGGGAAAACTTTCCTGATAAGAGAAATGTTCAAGGACAGATTCGCATTCTACCATACAGGACTTTCGCCTTTTGAGCTAAACGGCAAGAAACTGCTATCCGAACA
>DVHI01000014.1 GCA_018712275.1 Candidatus Coprenecus avistercoris
GTTCCACGTGGAACGTATTACTCCATCGCAAAACTGAAGACTGCGGAACTGTCGGGTAGGAGCGGGAATGGTTTGCAAAGTAAGTACTTTTCTCCGCAGTCTTGTGCTGGAGTGGATAGAAGGACGCTTACAGAATCAGGATACAGAATGCGGAGGGCAGATAGAATGACCGGTAAGGATGTCATCTCGATGTCGAGGCCGGCCTCTTCGCATATTATGACGCCGTTGTTTTCGGGGGAGGGGTAGGATAGGAGGTATGACTCACCGCCGTTGATATCTACGGCATGTCCCCGGCAGTAACCGATATAGGACAAAATGTATCCACAGGTCTCTTCCGGCCACTCTACCAGTCCTGTCCCGCTGTAGAATCTACGACGGAGGGAATGGTAGCGCACAGCGGACAGTGGGCTTGTCTCTATTTCTGCCGGTATCATGGGCAGTGGAAGTGTCTCCCGATGCCTGTATATATTATAGGAGTAACCTTGCTTTTGATAATATCCGAACAGTGTCGGGTCTGCAGGCCTCAGCAGGAAGAATTCCATGCCCTCATTCTCCATGCAGTGCCGCTCGACTTCCTGCAGCAATTTGATTGCGTAGCCGTGCCCGCGCTGAGCCGGATCGGTGCATACTCCGTAGACGTAGCCTCCCGTGTGTCCTTTGTATGAGATAGGAAAAACAGAGAGGGCGGAGACTGTCTTTCCCTCCCTCTCCAGAGTGTATGTCCTGCAAAGTCGGAATCCTTGTCCGAAGAACAGATCCAGAAATGAGGAGTCTGCTTCGAAACACTGCTTCCAAAGGCGGCGGAGGACAGGTATGTTATCGGTAGATCTCACTTATGATGCCGCTGTATCTAGATGTAAGTTTTGCCCGCTTCAGTTTCAGAGTCTGGGACAAAAGGCCGTTGGCGGGAGTCCATTCATCGCATACGATACGCTCGCGCTTTATCTGTTCGTGAGGAGCCAGTTTGGAGTTGGTCTGATCTACGATGCTGTGGAGAAACGCGACTGCCTTGGGGTCAGCTGCCAGCTGTTTGTCGTCCAGTTCTCCTAGTCCATTCTCCTGGGCCCAGTGGCGCAGATGGTCGAAATCGGGGATGATGACGGCAGAGGCAAACTTCTGATTTTCCCCGAAGACAAAACAGTTCTGGATGTACGGTGACTCCTTGAGAAGGTTCTCGATGACCTGCGGGGCTACGTATTTGCCGAGGGAGAGTTTGAAGATTTCCTTCTTGCGGTCAGTTATCTGAAGGTACTTGCCGTCTACCAGGCGGCCGATATCTCCGGTGTGGAGGAATCCGTCTGAATCGATTACTTCGCTGGTGGCCTCAGGATTCTTGTAGTAACCGAGCATGACGTGGGGCCCTTTGGTGAGAATCTCGCCGTCCTCGGCAAACTTCAGTTCTGTGCGTTCCATCGGCTTGCCGACGGTGCCGATGATGTTGATGCCCTCCACCGGATTGTTCACTGCGATGACGGGGGAGGCCTCGGTCATACCGTAGCCTTCGTAGATGTGGAGGCGTGCGGCATTGAAGAGCCGGATGATCTTGGCCTGTATAGAAGAGCCGCCGGATACTATGAGCATCTCGTGACCGCCGAGATTGTCTCTCCACTTGCTGTAGACGAGACGGTCGTATAGGTTGCGTTTTGCTCTGTATATCAGACTATTATTGTAGTTGTCGTAGTTGTTGGCAAAGTTCCAGGCGAGTCTATAGACAGTCTTTTTGAAGCCTTTCAGATGCTTGCCGGCCGCCTCCAGCTTCGAGTACATCATTTCTAAAACACGCGGCACAGCACAGAATCCGTCGGCGTGACAGTCGGCCAAATCTCTGGCCAAAGTGCCCAAACTCTCTGCGTAATAGATACTTATGCCGATATATTGGTATTCGTAGTTCATGCTTCTCTCGTAGACGTGGCACAGGGGCAGGAAACTGAGCATCTTCTGGTCAGAGCGGACGGTCTGCTTGACGGCATGGCCGTAGGCGTTGAACATCAGGTTGTGGTGGGAGAGGACTACGCCTTTGGGGGTGCCGGTGGTGCCTGAGGTATAGATGATGGAGACGGGCTCGTCAGTACCGGTTTCTGCCTTAATCTTCTCTATCACAGGCTTCTGGACAAGTTCCACACGTTCTCCTGTCTGATATAAATCCCTGAAACACTGGATGTTGTCCGAGTCATCCATGAGTATTATCCGTGCCGGATGCTCCATCTTCCGTACTATCGGCTCTATTTTGCGGTACTGGCTCATGGTCCCGATGATGATGATCCTGGCATCGCTGTGGTTGAATATATAGAGGTATTCGTCGGCACTTAGGGTGGGGTAGACGGGTACGTGTATGAGGCCGGCCATGCTCAGGCCCATGTCGGTGAAGTTCCATTCGGGCCGGTTGTTGCAGATGGTCACGACCTTGTCGCCCTTGCCGTATCCCATGGATGAGAGGGCGTAGGCAATGAGATGTGAATAGCGTACGTAGTCCTTGACACTGAATCGGATCCATTCCTTACCGCTGCGGCGGCAGAGCATATCCTGTTTGTCCGGAAACCTCTCTTCGAGCTTGGTCAGGAGGTCGTAGATGTGGGCGACTTCTTGTAACATAGGCATAAGAATTTAGTGTTTCTGACAAAGATACGAAAAAGGCCGGACATTCCTGCCCGGCCTGTGCTGTTATGTGTACACTTTTCAGACTAGAGGATGGCTGTGTATGCGTCGGCGTCCATCAGCTCATCGAGCTCAGCGGGGTTGGTGAGCTTGATCTTGATCATCCAGCCCTCTCCGTAAGGATCGGTGTTGACGGTCTGGGGAGCTCCCTCGAGAGCAGCGTTGACCTCGATGATCTCGCCGGATACAGGCATGAAGGCATCGGCAACTGTCTTAACAGCCTCGATGGCTCCGAAAACCTCTTCCTTGTCAAGGGTCTCGCCCTGTGTCTGAATGTCTACGAAGACGATGTCTCCGAGCTGATCCTGAGCGTAATCGGTGATGCCGACGGTAGCTACATCGCCGTCAACCTTTACCCACTCGTGATCCTTGGTGTACTTCAAATTGCTAGGTATGTTCATAACCGGTTATATTTAATAGTTAAACTGATGCAAATGTATAAAAAGTAACTGAGTCTACAACATTTTTAAGGCTTTTTTGATGATGTCCTCCAGGGAGAGTCCGGGTTCCTTCTTTACGATGGACGCAACAGTCTTTTCCACAGCATTTTTCGTAAACCCGAGCATGATCAGGGCCGAGCAGGCCTCCGAGGAATTGGCGGCTGCGGAGCCTCCCGACAGGTCGAGTTCCGCTCCTCCCTTGGAAATCTTGTCCTTCAGCTCGATGATGACCTTCTGGGCTGTCTTCAGCCCGATGCCCTTCACTCCCTTGATGCGGTTGACATCGCCTGATGCAATGGCTGTGGAGACCTCGTCAGCGGTCAGGGACGAGAGCATCATCCTGGCGGTGTTGGGTCCTATGCCGGAGACTCCTATGAGGAGGGCGAAGATCCGGCGTTCTTCCTTGTCGCAGAAACCATAAAGGGTCTCCTCGTCCTCGCGCAGATGGTGGTGAACGTATAGTCTGACTTCTTTCTGTCCCTGCAGGCGGTCGTAAGTGTTAAGGGATATCTGAAGCTTGAAGCCGATGCCGTGGCACTCGACCACTGCCTCTGCGGGCGAAAGTTCCTCAAGCGTACCTTTGATATAGTCGTACATGGTGTTTTTTTCTGATAAGTTTCTGCAAATTTAGTTACTTTTGTAAGATTTTTGAAAAATAAAGAGCCATGATACAGGATATAGACCACATAAGGAGCCATTTCCCCTATCTTCAGAGTGCGTGCGGAGGAGGCAGGCAGCTTATATATTTCGACAATGCCGCCACTACACAGAAACCCCGCAGCGTCATTGAGGCCACTTCCCGCTGGCTCCAGGACTCCAATGCCAATGTTCACCGTGCCGTCTACGCTCTGGCAGCCTCCGCTACAGAGCACTACGAGGCCGGAAGAGAGGCTGTCCGCGGACTTATCAACGCCGCCTCGAAAGATGAGATAGTCCTTACTTCCGGTACCACCGCCTCCATCAATCTGCTGGCCAATATCTACGGGCAGCAGTACATCCGTCCAGGAGATGAGATTCTCCTCTCGGAGGGAGAGCACCACTCCAACATCGTCCCCTGGCAGATGCTTTGTGCCAGGACGGGGGCCCGTCTGAGATATTTTCCGGTAAGGGAGGACGGACAGTGGGACCTGGAGGCAGCGGAGCGGATCCTGGCTGAGTGCAAGGTGAAAATAGTCTCTGCCGCCCATATCTCCAATGTGCTGGGAATCGTCAATCCTGTGGGGGAGCTTACCGTGCTGGCACACCGGTACGGCGCCGTGATACATCTGGACGGGGCGCAGGGGATAGTCCACGAGGGCATTGACGTGCAGGAGACACCCTGCGACTTCTATTCTTTCTCCGGGCATAAGCTCTATGCGCTGACCGGTACAGGAGTGCTCTACGGCCGCCGCAGCCTGCTCGAGACCCTGCCGCCGTGGATGGGAGGCGGGGAGATGGTGGACACGGTGACGTATGAGAGGACCACATACGCTCCGGTTCCGCTGAGATTCGAGGCCGGAACACCTAATTTTATAGCTGCTGGGACTTTAAAGCCAGCTATCGATTTTGTCACTTCAGTAGATGTACCGCAAGTAAGGGAAAATGAAAAGCGGATGACCGATTATCTCATGCGTGAGTTGAACGCTGTGGGCGGTCTGAGGATTATCGGAAGCGGCGGAAAGAAGGCCCCGCTGATATCATTTACCGTCGAAGGGGCGCATCACAGTGACATTGCCACCCTTCTGGACAAAATGGGAGTGGCCGTCCGCTCCGGGCAGATGTGCTCGGAGCCGCTGCTGGCCAAGTTCGGGCTGACGGGAGCGGTGCGGGTCTCGCTGGCGGCCTACAACACGATGCAGGAGTGCGAGGCGTTCATGGGCGCTCTGCGCAGGGTACTGGCAATGTTGAGATAAACTGAATTCATTTCAATAAAAGATACAGGACAATGACAGACAATACATCATCTATCAAGCAGGTTCAGCAGGAGATAGTGGACGAGTTCGCCGCCTTCGGGGACTGGATGGACAAGTACGAGTATCTCATCGAGCTGGGTCATTCACTGCCCGTCATCGACGAGCAGAAAAAGCAGGAGGACCGTCTCATCAAGGGCTGCCAGTCCCGGGTGTGGCTCGACAGCGAGTTCCGTGGCGGCAGGCTGTGGTTTACGGCGGACAGCGACGCCATCATCACCAAGGGCATCATCTCCCTCCTCATCCGGGTCTACAACGGCAGGACCCCGGACGAGATACTCTCCGCCGACAATTCATTTATCGAGGAGATAGGACTCCGTGAGAATCTGTCGCCGACCCGGGCCAACGGACTGGTGTCGATGATGGAGCAGATACGCGAGGACGCCCGGAAGTACAAAGGACAGTAAGTTATGGACAAAACGACTCTCACCCGCGATGTAGTGCGGGCCCTCAAGCAGGTCTACGACCCCGAGATACCGGTCAATATCTACGACCTGGGCCTCATCTACGACATGACCATAGATGACGACCACAAGGTTCACATCAAGATGACTCTGACGGCTCCCAACTGCCCCATGTCCGACACTCTGGTAGAGGACGTGCACACGGCTGTGGCCGATACGCCGGGAGTTACGGACGTGGCTATAGAGATAACATTCGACCCGCCCTGGGACAAGTCCCGGATGAGCGACGAGGCTTTACTTGAACTGGGACTGCTATGACACCGGAATCTCAGCCCGTAAGGGTATATCTCATCCTAGGCAGCAATATGGGGAACAGGCGGCGCAACCTCAGCACCGCCGTATCGCTTCTGGTCACTCAGCTGGCTCCCTGGCTCTTTTCCGATATCCGTGAATCTGAGGTGCTCGAGACCGAGCCCTGGGGCATGGCTCCCGGTTCCGAGCCTTTTCTCAACCAGGCCATATCCTTCGAGACCACAGTCCCGCCCGAGCCGCTTCTGGAGGTCTGCAAATGGGTGGAGCAGAAGCTTGGGCGCATAGCTCACGAGCCTGAATATGACTCTGAGGGCCGCCGTATCTACCGGCCGCGCACTATTGACATCGATATTGTTCTTTACGGGGACCGTCATGTAGATACACCGGCATTAAAAATCCCTCATCCTCAGATCGAGGAGAGGGATTATGCAAAGCGTCTGCTTAAGCAGATACTGTACTGAGCCTATTTTGCCTTATTGAGGAACTCTACGAATTCTTCCTGGGAGCAGCTTCCGACGGGACCTGCGAGTGTCTTGCCCTCAGCGTCCACCACTGCGTACAGCGGCTGGGATGCCGAGGCGAACTGCTTCATCTCGAAGTCGCGGTAGCGGCGTCCGAGGGTGCGGTACTCGGCGTCCTCGGTCTTGTCGTCCACATACAGATTGGCTATCACGAAGTCTGCTGAAAGTTTCTCCATCACTGCGGCAGAAGAGAGCACTGTGGCCTCCATCTGCTTGCACACGCTGCATGTATGGGACTTGAAGGCGATGAACACCGGCTTGCCTTCAGCTTTGCCTGTGGCAAGGGCCTCGTCGAGGTTCGTATAGCTCTCGAGGGTGGCATAACCGGAGGCTGTGGCCTCATTGCCGGAGGCAGCCTGGGCATTGCCCTGTGAGAGTGTCAGCGTGGATCCGTCCATCGGCGGAATCAGACCGGAGATGCTCTGCAGCGGTGCGCCGAAGAGACCGGGGATAAGATAGAATGCGAACGTGATGCAGACTATCGCGGCGATGTGCCTGCCCCAGCCGATGCCCTCAGAGGGCGAGTCGTGGCTGGTGCGGAACACTCCGAGGAAGTAGAGGCCGAGCAGCAGGGCGAGGACTACCCATACGGCGATGAAGCCCAGGCGGGTTATGATGCCCCATCCGAAGTAGGCGTCGATGTTGTAGAGGAACTTCATGGCGAAGGCCAGCATGATGTAGGCGAAGACGACCTTGACCATGTTGAGCCAGCCGCCTGACTTGGGCAGTTTCTTCATGACTCCGGGGAAGAAGGAGAGCACCACGAAGGGCAGGGAGAATCCCAGTCCGAACACGGCCATGCCGACGATGGGTCTGAGGGCCACGCCGTCGAGGACCGCTGCCGCAAGGATGGAGCCGACGAAGGGGCCTGTGCAGGAGAATGAGACGATGGTCATCGCGAGTGCCACGAAGAAGGCCGCGATGTATCCGCCCTTGTCGGCCTCGCGGTCGGCCTTGTTGGCCAGTCCGGAGGGGAGGGTGATCTCGAAGGCTCCGAGGAAGGAGACGGCGAAGATCAGGAAGAGGAGGGCGAATATCAGGTTGGGAATCCAGTGGGTGCCGATGGCGTCAGTGGCGGCAGTGCTCTGGAAGAGGGCCACGATGAGTCCTAAGAGGGTGTAGATGACTATGATCGAGAGGCCGAAAATGACTCCCTTCATGATGCCCGCGCGCTTGGTGCTGCCTCCTCCGATGAGGAAGCCCACGGTCATGGGTATCATGGGGAAGACGCAGGGGGTGATGACCCCGGCGAGTCCGGCGAGGAAGGCTATGAGCAGGAAGCTCCAGAAGCCCTGGCCGGCCGCCTTACCGCCCTTGGAGGGGGCCGCGGACGCCTCTCCCGGCGCCGCCGAAGGGTCCACCTTGACGGACACCTCGCTCTCGTTGAGGGTGCACTCTGCCCCGTTGCAGGTCTGGTACTCGAGGTATCCGGTCACCGTGAAGGTCTCCTGCGAGGCGGGGACGATGACCTGGCGGAATTGCGCGGTGCCCTCGAAGTACTTTACGTCGATGCCGAAGCCCTCGTCTAGTTTGACGTGGGCCTCCTCAACGTCCTGCAGCCCTCCGGAGAGGGTGAAGGCGGAGCTCCCGTCCGCGGTGAAGGAGGTGGCCATCGGGCCGCCGCTCACCGGCACGGTGCTGTACATGTACCAGCCCGGCTCGAGGCTGACGGTCAGCAGCAGCTCGACGTTACCGTCGGGCAGGACGGAGGCTTTCGAGTCTACTGAGATTACTCCCTGGGCGCTGGAGCACAGGGCTATAAGGCCGGCTAAGACGGCCATGACAGTTCTTTTGAGTCTCATATTTGTGTTATTTAGATTTTCTTCGGGCAAAAGTACGGAATAATTCTTATTTTTGCATGATTAATTCCAAAAACACATGACACAGGAAGAAGTATTCAAGCAACTTACCGCCCATGCCAAGGAGTATGGCTTTGTTTTTCCCTCAAGTGAGATTTACGACGGACTCAGCGCCGTCTATGACTACGGACAGATGGGCGTGGAGCTCAAGAACAATATCAAGAAATACTGGTGGGACGCTATGGTGCGCCTCAACGAGAATATAGTCGGTATCGACTCCGCTATCTTCATGCACCCTAAGATCTGGCAGGCGTCCGGTCATGTGGGAGCTTTCAACGACCCTCTGATCGACAACAAGGACTCCAAGAAGCGCTATCGTGCCGATGTGCTCATCGAGGACTATATCGCCAAGCTGGAGGAGAAGATCGCCAAGGAAGTAGAGAAGGGCCGCCGCAAGTTCGGCGAGAGCTTTGACGAGGCCCAGTTCCGCGCCACCAATCCCAACGTGCTGCGCAACCGGCAGAAGATGGACGAGGTGCGTGAGCGCATGACGGCCGCCCTCAATGCCAACGACCTTCAGGGGCTGCGCGACATCATCATCGACTGCGGCATCGTCTGCCCCATCTCCGGTACCAAGAACTGGACCGAGGTGCGTCAGTTCAACCTTATGTTCTCCACCCAGCTCGGCAACATCTCCGGAGAGGACGGCATCATATATCTCCGTCCCGAGACGGCCCAGGGTATTTTCGTCAACTTCCTGAATGTCCAGAAAACTGGGCGCATGAAGATTCCTTTCGGCATCGCCCAGATAGGCAAGGCCTTCCGCAACGAGATAGTGGCCCGTCAGTTCATCTTCCGCATGAGGGAGTTCGAGCAGATGGAGATGCAGTTCTTCGTGCGTCCCGGCTCTGAGCTCGAGTGGTTCGCCAAATGGAAGGAAGCCCGCCTGCAGTGGCACAAGGCCCTCGGCCTGGGCGATGAGAAGTACCGCTTCCACGACCACGAGAAGCTGGCCCACTACGCCAACGCCGCCACTGACATTGAATTTGAATTCCCCTTCGGCTTCAAGGAACTCGAGGGCATTCATTCCCGCACGGACTTCGACCTGGGCAACCATCAGAAGTTCTCCGGCCGCAAGATACAGTACTTCGACCCCGAGACCGGCGAGAGCTACACTCCGTACGTAGTGGAGACATCCATAGGACTGGACAGGATGTTCCTGGCCGTGCTTTCCGCTGCTTACTGCGAGGAGAAGCTGGAAAACGGAGAGGAGAGGGTAGTCCTCCGCATTCCTCCCGTGCTGGCTCCCGTGAAACTTGCAGTACTGCCTCTGGTCAAGAAGGACGGGCTGCCTGAGATTGCCCGCGATATCATCGACGACCTGAAGTTTGACTTCAACTGCCAGTATGACGAGAAGGACAGCATCGGCAAGCGATACCGCCGTCAGGATGCCATCGGCACTCCCTTCTGCATCACCGTGGACCATCAGACCAAGGAGGACAACTGCGTGACCATCCGCGACCGCGATACCATGTCCCAGGAGCGCATACCCGTGGCGGAGGTCGGCAGGATTATCCGCGAGAGGACGGATTTCAGGACCGTAATGAAAAAACTGAACAAAATAGGATAACAAAAAACTACAGCTATGGCAACAACAGACGTGAAGTATCTCGGCCTGGACCTCAAGAGTCCTATAATAGTGAGCAGCTGCTCGCTGACAGCCGATGTCGACAAAGTTAAGGAAATGGAAAGCTGCGGTGCCGGAGCCGTGGTCATGAAGTCCCTCTTCGAGGAGCAGATCCGCGGTGAGGTGGAGTTCATGGCCTCAGCGGGACACTCCTATCCGGAGATGGACGACTATCTCCATGCTTACATCCGTTCCAACTCCATCGCGCAGTATACCGAGAAGGTACGCGCACTTAAAGATGCCGTCTCAATACCTGTCATAGCCAGCATCAACTGCTACAGTCCCGGTGAGTGGGTCGAGTATGCCCGTCAGATCGAGGCTGCCGGAGCCGATGCTTTGGAGATCAACCTTTACGACCTGGCCCTGGATCCCAGAACCTCTCCTGCAGCCATCGAGGACGGCTATGTCAGCGTAGTCCGCTCGATAGTTTCGGAGCTTAAGATTCCCGTAGCCGTAAAGATAGGCCCCCACTTCTCCAGCATAGTCAATTTCGTAGACCGCATAGCCTCTGCCGGAGCCAAGGGAGTGGTGATATTCAACCGTTTCTTCACCCCTGACATCGACCTGGAGAAGTTCTGCCTGGTGCCGGCCGCTCCCCTCTCACATGAAGGTGAGTATGCCGAGATCCTGCGCTGGACCGCCATTCTTGCCTCAGCCGTAAAGATAGACATCGCCACCACCACAGGCGTGCACAGTGCTGAAAGTGCCCTAAAGATGATTCTTGCCGGCGCCGATGCCGTTCAGGTATGTTCTGTGATTTACAAGCATGGACCCGCCGTCATAAAGGAATTCAACGGGAAAATAGCTGCTTTCCTCGAAAAGAACAATGTGGAAAGCCTCTCCCAGATCCGCGGCCGCCTGAGCTACTCATCCATCCCTGACCCCGCCATGTACGAAAGGGTTCAGTTCATGAAGACCTTCGGCTCTCTGGCCCTGTAGTCGGGGTAAAAGGACTCGAACCTTCGACCCCCTGCTCCCAAAGCAGGTGCGCTAGCCAACTGCGCCACACCCCGATTGATTGTGAGGTGCAAATATAGGCTTATTTTCCGGATAATTTCAGTTTCTTTTCAGAATTGATTTCTAATTTTGTATCTCACTCTGAAAAGACATACGTATGAAACTGCTTATTGTTGAGGATGACTCCTCCCTGAGGGAACTGATGCAGCGGGCCCTGACGGAGGAGGGCTATGTGGTTGAGACGGCTTCAACCTTCGATGAGGCGGACGCCAAGGTCTCCGGTTACAGTTATGACTGTATCCTGCTGGATATCATGCTTCCGGGCGGCAGCGGCCTTCAGCTGCTGGATCACATCAAGCACATGCAGAAACGGGAGAACGTCATCATCATCTCGGCCAAGGACTCCCTGGACGACAAGGTATACGGCCTGGAGCACGGGGCTGACGACTACCTGCCCAAGCCCTTCCACATGGCCGAACTCAAGGCCCGCATCCGCAGCGTGCTCCGCAGAGGACGGACCGGCGGCAATCTCACCATCGAATACGGCAATGTCACCATACAGCCCGAGAACGGTTATGTGGAGGTGGCCGGTAAACAGGTGGAACTGCTTAAAAAGGAGTTCGATATACTGCTCTACTTCATGCAGCGGCCCAACCATCTGGTGGATAAGTCCGTCCTTGCCGAGGCCGTGTGGGGCGACCACGCCGACCAGGCCGACGACTACCACTTCGTCTACGCGCAGATGAAGAACCTGCGCCGCAAGCTCCAGGCGGCAGGAGCCGACATCGAGATCAAGGCCGTGTACGGTTTCGGATATAAGCTGGTCAAGTGATATGAAGCTGATGTACCGCATAGCCATGCGCCTGGCGCTGGTGCTCCTGCCCCTGATGGCTATCTGGGCCGGCTTTTTCTATTTCCGGATCCTGAACGAGGTCAATGACGAAACCGATGACGCTCTGGATGAGTTCACCGACAAGGTCATTGCCCGCATGCTCTCCGGTCAGGAACTGCCCTCCAACGTAGGAGCAAACATCATCTACGACATCATCCCGATCGGGGAGCAGTTCGCCCAGGACCATCCATCCATACGTTATTATTTCAACGACGAGCAGTTCCCTTCCATAGGCCGCGAGCCCGCCAGGGTGCTTACCACGGTATTCCGTACAGACAGCGACAACTACTACCTCCTCAAGGCCTATACCCCGACGATAGACAAGCAGGAGCTCATGCAGTCCACCCTTGTATGGATAGTGATTCTGTATTTTTCCCTGCTGCTGACAGTCATATTGGTGACTATTCTGGTCTTCTACCGCAACATGCGGCCTCTCTACCGTCTCCTGGGCTGGCTGGACCGCTTCAGGATAGGAGCCAAGAACCCTCCGCTGGACAACCCGACCGACATCACTGAGTTCCAGAAGCTCAATGTGGCCGCTGAAAAGGCCCTCAACCGCTATGAGGAGGCCTTCGAGGCGCAGAAGGAGTTCATAGGCAACGCCTCGCACGAGCTCCAGACCCCTCTGGCGGTCATGGGCAACCGCATCGAGTGGCTGCTGGACAACACGGAGCTGGACGAGAGGCAGATAGGCGAGCTGTTGGGTATCCAGCGTACTCTGGGAGGGGTGGTCCGTCTCAACAAGACCCTTCTCCTGCTGACTAAGATAGACAACGGCCAGTTCCCCGAAAGCACGGATGTCTTCATCCCTGCCCTCGTGCAGGAGAGCGTGGAGGTTTTCTCAGAAATCTACGAGGACAAGGGGATAGAGGTCGACTTCCCCCGTCCCGACAGCCTGGTGGTGAGGATGAATGAATCCCTGGCCCGGACCCTGACCGGCAATCTGCTCAAGAACGCCTTTATATATACGCCCGCACACGGGAGGATCAGCATCAGTATTAAAGGCAGGACCCTGGAGATAGCCAATACCGGAGAAACACCGCTCGACGCGGACCACATCTTCGACCGGTTCTACAAGAGCGGAGGCCGCGAGGGCTCCCTGGGCCTGGGTCTGGCTATAGTCGGAGCGGTGCAGAGGTACTATGATCTGGAGGTGAAATACAGATTTGAGGAAAAAATGCACATTTTTTCTGTAAAATGGAGATAATTTTAAATTCATTTCAGAATCGGGGGTAATCTTTGCACCGTAAAACAAAAGAAACAGTATTAATTTTAAAAAAAGTAAAGAATATGAAAAAGATTATGATCCTCGCAGCCGCCATGCTGCTCCTCTCCGTGACCTCAGCCCGCGCCGACCACGACCGCCCGATTCAGTTCAACCAACTTCCCGTTGCAGCTCAGGAGTTTGTAAACACCTATTTCTCAGACCAGAAAGTATCCTTTGCCAAGGAAGAGCGCGACTTCATGGAAGTGCGTTACGAGGTGATGTTCACCAATTCCATCAAGATCGAGTTCTACAAGGACGGCCAGTGGAAGGAGGTAAACTGCAAGTATTCAGTGATCCCCGCAGGCATAGTGCCCGAGCAGATCATGACGTATGTCAACAGCAATTTCCCCGGAGTGCAGGTACATTCCATCGACCGTGACCGCCGGGATATCGAGGTTGAGCTCACAAACGGTCTGGAGCTCACCTTCGACCTCTACTACAACCTCATCGACATGGATGACTAACCGCATGTGACAGACCATATTGTATAACTCAAGGACGGACTCTGTCGCAAATGCCGCAGGGTCCGTTTTTCTAAAACTGTCACAGAGTCCCGGGCATGTCATTAAGCCCCGAAATTTTCTAACTTTTTAAACAATCACTTTTATGAAGACGAATTTAAAACTTATTGTATCAGGGTGCATTTTGTCCCTTATGCTTCTGGCAGCCTCCTGCAATAAGCAGAGGCCGGAGAACCTCCAGAACATTGAAGCCACACCGGAGCTTCAGGCTGCGCTGTTCGACCTTTATCCCGGGGCGCAGGATGTAAAGTGGTCGCAGAAAAACAGTTACTATGTAGCAGACTTCAAGGCTCCCGCCGGCGAGACTCCGGCGGTCCGCTCAGATAACGGCCAGCTGGTCAATTATTCCGCATGGTTCGACTCTCAGTATCAGTGGCAGATGACGGAGACCGACCTGCCTCAGGGCATGGTGCCCGATGCTGTCTGGGCAGCCTTTGACGCCACAGAGTACGCTGACTGGCGGATTGACGACATCGATATGCTGCGCAGGGACGGGGTCGAGACCATCTACATCATCGAAGTTGAGGGTACCAAAGACGGAGTATACCAGGAAGTCGACCTCTACTTCTCCGAGGACGGAGTGCTGGTCAAGACCGTCGTCGACGCCGAGGAGGACTACGACTACAACGATTTTATTCCCGATACCCCCTCAGGCAGCATTCAGGAGTACATCGCAACCCATTATCCCGATGCCAGGATAGTCGAGATAGACATAGAGCACGGCATGACAGAGGTGGAGATCATCGACGGCCGCGTGTGCCGCGAGCTCTTCTTCGACTCCTCCCAGAACTGGATGCTGACCCGCACCGAACTCCGCCACAGTCAGGTGCCCGAGGATATTCTGGGCTACCTCAGAAGCTCCGAGTACGGCAGTTACCGGATGGACGACGTGGACTTCTACCAGACACCCGAAGGCGAGTTCTACCGTTTCGAACTGGAATACAGGGATGACGACATCGAGGTAGATGTCTATGCAGACGGTACCGTCACCCCAGTCACCGGTAACGGCGGCAATCCCGGAGGCGGGGACAACAGCGGCGGCATGGTAGGCGGCAGCATCGAGGAGTTCATCGCAGACAAATACCCCGGAGCCCGCATCCTCGAGCAGGACTGGGACGACGGCTACCTGGAAGTGGAGATCTGGCACGACAACAAGGAAAAGAACATCTACTTCAACGGAGCCGGCGAATGGGTCCGCTCCAAGTGGGATGTCCGCATCAGCGAGCTGCCAAAAGAAGTGACAGACACCCTTTCGAAGGAATATCCGGATTACCGTATCGATGACGCCGAGTACATCCAGACCCCCGAAAGCGAGTACTACCTCATCGAGCTGGAAGGCCGCGGCGACCTCGAAAAGAACGTACGCATCACCTCCGACGGAACGATTCTCTAATCAAACCTCTCATAGAATAACAGAAATTCCCGGACAAGCTCCTAAGGCTGTCCGGGAATTTTATTATGCCCGTATTCAGTAGCAAAATATAAAGTACTACCCCTCTGAGGCGTCGGCTCCCGAGTAGGGAAGGGGCCCACGAAGTGGGAAGGACCTCAGAGGGGTAGTACTTTTATTTTGCGTGGTATCTCCTGCGTACGTAATTTATACGCTTTCCTTGGCGATATTCTCGCGCATGTCAGTATCAGCCTGGATATTCTTTATCCGGTAGTAGTCCATGATACCGAGATTGCCGGAACGGAAGGCATCCGCCATAGCCAGAGGAATCTCTCTTTCGGCCTCGATAACCTGGGCCCTGGCTTCCTGTGCCTTGGCCTTCATCTCCTGCTCGAGAGCCACGGCCATCGCACGGCGCTCCTCGGCGCGAGCCTGGGCGATATTCTTGTCGGCATTGGCCTGGTCAATCTGCAGCACCGCACCGATATTCTTGCCTATGTCGATATCGGCGATATCAATCGAAAGAATCTCGAAAGCCGTACCCGCATCGAGCCCCTTGGCCAGCACTACCTTGGAGATCGAGTCGGGATGCTCCAGCACATCCTTGTGCGACTCCGACGCACCGATACTGGATACTATACCCTCACCTACGCGGGCGAGAACAGTCTCCTCACCGGCACCGCCGACGAGCTGCTTGATATTGGCCCGGACAGTAACCCTGGCCTTGGCTATCATCTGGATACCGTCCTTGGCCACAGCCGTCACGGGCGGAGTATTGATTACCTTAGGATTTACAGACATCTGCACGGCCTCGAACACATCGCGGCCGGCGAGGTCGATGGCAGCCGCCATCTTGAAGTCCAGGTTGATATTGGCCTTGTCCGCGGAGATCAGGGCATTGACTACATTGGGCACATTGCCCTTCGCCAGGTAGTGAGCCTCAAGCGCATTGGCGTCCAGCTTCAGGCCGGCCTTGGTACCAGTGACCATAGCCATGACGATGGTGCTCGGCGGAACCTTCCTCCACCTCATCAGCACCAGCTGGATGAGCGAGATGCGCACTCCCGAGATCAGAGCCTGAAACCATAGGGTCACCGGGAAGAACCATAGCAGGATGATCAGGGCCACGATGGCCACTGCTATCCAGATAATTACGAGTCCTACTGAAGAGATCATAAAGAAAAAACTGTTATAAGGGTTTTACAAATATTTTATTGTCATCGATAAGGATTACCTCGACCTGCTGCCCCGGGTCTACGATGCCGTTGCGGGCCGAACATTCCACCGTAGTCTCACCGAACAGGACCTTGCCCATGGGTGCCAGGCGGGTGATCGTGACGCCCTGCGAGCCGACAGCGATGCCCTTGTCCTCGGGGCGGGAATCCGTGCGGCTGTTGATCTCGGTATGCAGCGAGAGCTTCTTCCAGGTCTTGGAGCGGAGCGAGAGCACGGCGCAGACCACGGCCAGCACTGCATTTGCCGCTATCGTTATGTAACCGGCGTCCGGCCCTATGCCGTCGAAAGCCAGCCAGCACGCTGCACCTATTGACACCAGTCCGAGGGTGCCGGCGACGAAGATACCGGGAATGAGAATGATTTCAGCGATAATGAGCAGGAGTCCCAGGATAGACAGGGAGATGATAAGTGCCATCTGAAGTTATAATTTAATGCTTTCTATACTTACGTTCTTGATGTCCAGGTCCTCGAGTATCTTGAGCAGGAATTCGGCGTCCTTGCGCTCCGAGAAAGGACCCACTGCGAAGACCGTAGCATCGTCGGAGCCGGACTTGGTCAGGTCCTTGGTGGTCGCGCCCCTTATTGCGGACAGCACGCTGGAGGGCAGTGCCGGGCCGTAGCCCTTGAGCACCACCTGGTAGGACATCTCACCGGATGCGGCAGAGGATGTCTGACGGGAGGCAGAGCCGCTCCTGGAGCCGCCGGAGGCAGGCATTGAGAGTACCCGCTCATTCTCCATTGTCCTGGCAGTCTTCACGGGGATGCTCCTGCCGTTGTTGTAGGCGATGATGATGGCGTCGGGGAAGCCGTTGCGGCGTACCCGTCCGAGATTGGACGATGCCTCCTGATAGGTAGAGAAGAGACCTACCGTATGCAGGTATTTGCCCGATTTCATTTTGCTGACGAAGACAGGGCTCATGCCGCGGATGTCCCGTACCGAAGCGTGGTTGGACAGCACCATGAACTGTATCTGGTAGACCACGCCCTCCGGCAGGGTATTGTCCTCGACGAACTGTCCCTCGTTGCGTCCCAGGATTTTGAAAGTATAGTCGAACTCCGGTTCAGGCTGCTCCACTATAATATATGGTATCCTGCCCATGGCATGGCGGCTGAATATGTACTCCGGGGCCTCTTCTCCGGCAGCCTCCTGTGCCGCGGGTTCCTCCTGTGCCTTCTCCTCCTGTACTACGGGTATGATGCCCTCTGCCAGGAACTTCAGCTCTATCTGCCGTATCTGCTCCGACAGAGCGTCCATCTGCCGGCGGATCTGAAGGGCCTCATTCTCCACGTCCCGGATGATTCCCGCCAGGAATTCCCGGTCACCCTCGGAGGCAGTCTCGTATATTCTGCGGCTTTCTTCTATCTTGTCCAGTTTCTCCTGATGCTCCCCCTGCAGCCTGCGGAGCCTGTGCATCAGTTTCGAATAATCCGCCATCCGGGCATCTCCGGCAGTATCGGCCTCTGCCCCCTCAGCGGTCTCCGCTACGGCTTCAGGCTGAGGAAAATCCTTGATGAAGGAGGCAATGGCGATGGGCGACTCGTCCTCTCCGAGAGGTGTCTTTACAGGAGTGGGAATGTATTCTGTAACATATATCTTCACCGAGTCACTGCCTTCTGTCTCCCTGTTGGAGACAATAATCGAGTAACGTCCGTCACGGCTCTCCACGTACAGCAGGTCATCCCCGGTGGAAGAGTAGGGGAATCCCATGTTCTCCGGTATGCTCCAGTCTCCGGTCTCATCGTCCCGGCGGCTGTAGAAGAGGTCGTAGCCTCCCATTCCCGGCAGTCCGTCGGAGGCAAAATAGAGGGTGCGGCCGTCGCGGCTCAGGACGGGGAATATCTCGTTGTGGCCGGACAGTATGTTCTCACTCAGCAGTTCGGGGATGCTCCAGGTGACGCTGTCCTTGCGGGTGGAGGTATAGAGGTTCCAGGCTCCGTATTCGTCGGGAGCGGAGTAGATGATTCTGTCCTGTCCTGCCGGCAGGTACATGGCGGTATAATAGGGGTTCTTCCCGCTGTCGGAGGGCTTTACGAAGGGGTTCGGTACGGGAATCCAGGAGCGGTTGTCAAAATCCTTCAGGTAGAGGTAGAAGTCCTCGGTGCGGAAGGCCTGGGACGCTGTCGCCGTAGGGCGGACTATATACTGCAGCAGACTCTCTCCGTTCCGGCACTGGAGTATCCGGTCCATGATGTATATCTGTTCAAGAGAGTCGGTGGTGAGTTTCAGGGCTTTGTTGTAGTATTTCCCGGCCTTGGCGAACTCATAGGCCTTGTGGAGCACTTCGGCTTTTCTCAGGTCCGCCTGCTGTCCCAGTACCGGGAAACTGATGAGAAAAAGGGCGGCGAGGGCCGTAAAATATCTGTTCAAGGCAGTCATATTCAAATAATATAATCAACAAAATTACTAAATACTTTACAAATAAGAAAAAAATAGTACTTTTGTACCCTCAATTTTTACGCAAATTTTAAAAAGGAATTTGATATGCAAAGTAAAGGAGCCATTACTTTTTTGGCGGTTTTGATCGCTCTGGCCTGCATTTACCAGCTTTCCTTCACAGGCGTGTCCTCCATTATCAAGAACAAGGCGGACAAGTATGCGGAGGCGGCTGTGGCAGCAGAGCAGCAGAAACCCTCCTTCGCGGAGGTGTCTGATCTGGATAAGGCTTATTATCTGGATTCTATTAGAAAAGAGAGAAACAGTTTCTATCTCGACTCGGTGAGAGCTGAGAAGGTCTACCTGGGCTACACTTTCAAAGAAGTGCAGGAGAAGGAGATCAACCTCGGTCTGGACCTCAAGGGCGGTATGAACGTCATGCTGGAGGTGCAGCTGAGCGACCTGGTGAGGGCATTGTCCAACTACAATGAGTCGCCCCAGTTCAACCAGGCCCTGGCCATTGCCAAGGAGAGAGAGACAGCCCTGGGCGGCAACACCGACTTCATCACCCTCTTCTACGAGGCCTGGAACGAGGTGGCACCCGAGCAGAGACTGGCTCAGATATTCGGAACCATCGACCTCAGGGACAGGATCAATGCCCAGAGCACCAATGACGAGGTGATAGCCGTGATCCGCGAGCAGGCCGAGAGTGCCGTAGCCAACTCCTTCAACGTGCTGCGCAACCGTATCGACCGCTTCGGTGTGACTTCTCCCAATATTCAGAGACTCGGCAACTCCAGCCGTATCCTCGTCGAGCTCCCCGGTGTCAAGGAGCCTGAGCGTGTGCGCAACCTCCTTCAGGGAACCGCATCCCTCGAGTTCTGGACTACCTATGAGAATCCCGAGGTATTCCGCTATCTCCAGGAAGTCAACACCATCGTAAAAGACTATGTGGCTCAGGAGGACGGTCTGACAGCCGAGGCACAGCCCGCTGAGACCGGGGCTCAGGCAGCTCCCGCAGCCGAGGGCAGCACTTCCGATGATCTCGTGGCCGAACTGGCACAGCAGGAGGACTCTCTCTCTGCCGACGAGCTCAACTATGCCAGGAACAATCCCTTCTTCTACGCCCTCAATCCTTCGATGTACAACGGTCAGCTGATGCCCGGTCCTGTGATCGGCGTCGCTCACTACAGGGATACGGCCAAGATCAATGCATGGCTCGACCTTCCTCAGGTAAAGGCAGCCCTGCCCGCCGACCTCGTTCCCATGTGGACAGTGAAAGCCTCCTCACAGTATCCCGGCGGCAACTACTATGAGCTGATCGCCATTAAGGTCAATACCCGTGACGGCAAGGCTCCTCTGGACGGAGGTGTGGTTTCCGATGCCCGTGTATCCTACAGCAACATGGGCGGACAGCCTCAGGTAGACATGGCCATGAACGCTGAGGGCGCCCAGACATGGGCCCGTCTGACAGCCGACAACATAGGCAAGTGCATTGCCATCGTGCTCGACGGTATGGTTTACTCCTTCCCCCGTGTGAACGCCGAGATTACCGGCGGCCGCTCGGTCATCGAGGGTAACTTCACCATCGAGGAGGCCACCGACCTTGCCAACGTGCTCAACTCCGGAAAGCTCCCCGCTCCCGCCACCATCGTTCAGGAGCAGGTGGTAGGTCCTTCCCTCGGTAGCGCTTCCATCCAGGCAGGTATGATTTCCTTCGTGATCGCCTTCGTCCTGGTGCTGCTCTACATGCTCTTCTTCTATAAGGGTGCCGGTGTCGCAGCCGATGCCGCCCTGCTCTGCAACGTGCTCTTCCTCTTCGGTGCCCTCGCATCCTTCGGAGCCGTCCTCACCCTCCCCGGTATCGCCGGTCTGGTGCTGACTCTCGGTATGGCCGTGGACGCCAATGTGATTATCTACGAGCGCGTGAAGGAGGAGATCCGTGCGGGCAAGGCCCTCCGTCTGGCTATCTCCGACGGTTACAAGCACGCCTACTCCGCCATCATCGACGGTAACCTCACCACCATCATCACCGGTCTGGTACTCTTCTTCTTCGGTTCCGGTCCTGTACAGGGCTTCGCCACCACACTGGTTATCGGTCTGATTACCTCGATGCTGACCTCGATCTTCATCTCCAGACTGATCTTCGAGGCCCGTCTGAGCCGCGGCAAGAACATCTCGTTCTACACCCACTTCACCAAGAACTTCCTGCAGAACACCCATATCGACTTCGTCAAGATACGTAAGTACGCCTACATCTTCTCCACAGTCCTCATGGTAATCTGCTTCGCTTCCATCTTCATCAAGGGCTTCTCCTACGGTGTGGACTTCACAGGAGGCCGTACATACGTGGTACGTTTCGATCAGGATGTGACCGCAGAGGACATCAGGGAGGCCGTTCTGGATGAGTTCCAGGAGGGCGTCGAGGTCAAGCAGTTCGGCGGTCCCAGCCAGATGAAGATCACCACAACCTACATGATCGAGGACCAGAGCACCGAGACCGACAAGATCGTGGACACCAAGCTGTATGAGGCTCTGAAGGGCTTCTTCGCCAACCCCATCACCTACGATGAGTTCATCTCCACCCTCGAGAATCCTAACGGTATCATCCAGTCCGACAAGGTAGGTCCTACCATCGCAAACGATATGAAGCGCGACTCCCTGATAGCCGTAGCCATCGCCCTGTTCGCGATCTTCGCCTACATCGCCGTCCGCTTCAAAGGATGGACATGGGGTCTCGGAGGAGTTGTCTCCACAGCCCATGACGCCATCGTGACAGTCGGCTTCTTCTCCCTGTTCTCCGGTATCCTGCCGTTTACCCTGGACGTGGACCAGACCTTCATTGCCGCCGTGCTGACCATCATCGGTTACTCCATCAACGACAGCGTGATTATCTTCGACAGGATCCGCGAGTACCGCCGCCTGTATCCCAAGCGTGAGCTCTACCAGAATATCAACGACGCCATCAACAGCACCCTGGCCCGTACCGTCAATACATCCGGTACCACCTTCATCGTGATGCTCGCCATCGCCATCTTCGGAGGTGAGGTGATCAGAGGTTTCGCAGTGGCTCTGCTCGTAGGTATCTTCGTAGGTACATACTCGTCCGTATTCGTAGGTACACCTATCATGTACGACCTGTACCAGCGCAAGGCCCGCAAGGAGGCCAAGAAGCTGAAAGCTGCCGGCAAATAACAGCCCCGGCAGGATGACATAACAAACCGGGACGGTCCGCGTGTGACCGCCCCGGTTTTATTTTTTTGTAGAAAATTGAGAGGTTCTATTACAATTATGCTTAAATTTGGGGATAATTTTTAAAATCTGATATCATCATGGAACTTCCTTTTGCAGAATCTTACAGAATCAAGATGGTGGAGACCATCCGTAAAAGTACCCGCGAGGAGCGCGAGAAATGGATTAAAGAGGCCAAGTACAACCTTTTCCTCCTGAAGAGCGACTATGTGTTCATCGACCTGCTGACCGACTCCGGTACCGGAGCCATGAGCGACAAGCAGTGGGCCGCCATCATGGAGGGCGACGAGAGCTATGCCGGCGCACGTTCTTTCTACAGACTGAAAGACACTATAGAGATGCTGACCGGACTTCCCTACATACTCCCTTCGCACCAGGGCCGTGCAGCTGAGAACGTGCTGTTCTCGAGCATCGTGAAGGAGGGCGACATCCTTCCCGGCAATTCCCACTTCGATACCACCAAGGGACACATAGAGTTCCGTAAGGCCGTGGCTCTCGACTGCACCATCAAGGAAGCATCCGACACCGAGCTGGAAATACCTTTCAAAGGCAATATGGACCTGGAGAAACTTGAGGAAGTCCTCAAGACGACCCCCCGCGAGAAGATACCCTGCGTAGTGCTGACCGTCACCAACAACACCGCCGGCGGACAGCCCGTATCCATGGAGAACATCAAGGGCGTATCGGCACTTTGCAAGAAGTACGGAGTGAAACTGCTCATGGACTCTGCCCGCTTCGCGGAGAACGCCTACTTCATCAAGACCCGTGAGAAGGGCTATGAGAACAAGTCTATCCGCGAGATTGTCCGCGAGATGTATGAGGGAGCTGACTACATGACCATGTCCGCCAAGAAGGACGCTATCGTCAACATAGGAGGTTTCGTGGCTTTCCGCAGTGAGGAGGACATGCGCAAGGCGCAGATGTTCACCATCATGAACGAAGGCTTTCTGACCTACGGAGGTATGGCCGGCCGCGACATGAACGCTCTGGCCCAGGGTCTGATGGAAGGTACTGAGTTCGAGTATCTGGAGACCCGCATCAACCAGGTGGCCTACCTCGGCAAGAAACTGGACGAGTACGGAGTGCCCTACCAGAGACCTGCCGGCGGACACGCCATCTTCCTCGATGCAAAGAAGATCCTGACTCACCTTCCCAAGGAGGAGTTCATCGCCCAGACCCTCGGTATCGAGCTTTACCTCGAGGCCGGTATCCGCGGCGTGGAGATAGGATCGCTGCTTGCTGACCGCGACCCCGTCACCCGCGAGAACCGTTATCCTGCCCTTGAGCTGCTCCGTTTAGCCATCCCCCGCAGGGTGTACACCAACAACCACATGGACTACATCGCAGCAGCCGCCAAGAACGTCTACGACCGCCGCGAGTCCATCACCCGCGGTTATAAGATCGTCAAGGAGCTGCCCATCATGAGGCACTTCACCATTGAGCTCGAAAGGGCCGACAGATAATCCTGAAACGTGAGAGGAAATGGGAGATACGGAAGAGCGTATTTTCGGGATTGACACTCCGGAGGCTTTCACGGCCTGTGCCCTGGAGACCTTCCGCCGTCAGTATGACCTCTGCCCGCAGTACAGGAAGTACGCCGACCTGCTGGAAGCCACTCCCGAAACTGTAGGGGACATAGCCGGAATACCCTTCCTGCCCATCCGTTTCTTCAAGCAGTACGATATCATATCTTCTGCGGAGCCGCAGCCAGTGGCGCCGCAGAAGATTTTTTTCAGCAGCTCCACCACAGGCCAGACACCCTCACGCCATTGCGTGACGGATGTGAGCCTGTACGAAAGGAGCTTTTTAGCCGGTTTCCGGCATTTTTACGGGGCGCCGGAGGATTATGTCATCTTGGCCCTGCTGCCCGCTTATCTGGAGCGTGAGGGCTCTTCCCTGGTCTATATGGCGGACCGTCTGATACGAGAGAGCGGCCGCCCGGAGAGCGGTTATTATCTCTACGACCACGACCGCCTCTACAGTACCCTCGCGGAGCTGCGGGGTAGGGGACAGAAGACCCTGCTGCTGGGAGTGGCATTCGCCCTCCTGGATTTTACGGAAAAATATAGATTGGAAGGTCCGAATGACTCCTGGCTCACAGTCATGGAGACCGGAGGGATGAAGGGACGCCGCGAGGAACTCACCCGGGAGGAGCTGCACCGCCGTCTAGGCACGGGCTTCAGCCTTAGGGCCGTTCACTCCGAGTACGGGATGTGCGAGCTGCTCTCCCAGGCCTATTCTGCCGGAGACGGTGTCTTCCGCGCACCTGCGTGGATGAGGGTCATTATCCGCGATATCAACGACCCTTTCAGAGAGTCAGATCCCGGCGAACGGGGCATCATCCACATCATCGACCTGGCCAACCGCAACTCCTGCTCGTTCATCGAGACGGAGGATACGGGCCGCGCATACCCTGACGGTTCATTTACCATCGAAGGCCGTCTTCAGGGCTCTGAGCGCCGCGGCTGCAATATGCTCATCGAGTAGGATTTCCCCCTAAGGTACCGGATCATAGCCGCCGCCTCCCCACGGGTGGCACCTGAGGATGCGGCGTACAGACAGGTAGAGGCCCTTTATCGGGCCGTGCTTGCGGAATGCCTCCAGGGCGTATGCTGAGCAGGTGGGAGTGAAGCGGCAGGCTGCGGGAGTGTACGGCGAGATGCACACCTGATAGAAGCGTATCAGGAGTACGAAGGGAAAGATCAGCGCCTTCTTAAGAAAGCGGCGGAAGCTTGCCCAGCGCTGCGCCGAGTCCTTCGTAGATGGCTGCATAATCCAGAATTTCAGTTGCGGTATACACCAGCATGAGATGACGTCCTTCCAGGGCCGGAAACTCTCCCCTCATCAGGCGCAGGGCCTCACGGGTGCGCCGGCGTATGAGATTGCGCCTGACGGCCCGTTTGAAGAGTTTCTTGGGGACGGATATGATGACAGAATGAGTCTCACCCTCCGATATGTCCAGATAATAGACACGGTAGGGCCGGCTGTAGAATTTTTGTCCCTCGGAATGAATCTTTTCTGCCAGCTTCATCTCAGTTGGTGGATATGTACGACAGGGTGAACGACTCTCCGGAGGAGTGCATGGACATCGTGGCGGTTGAGTCGGAGATACTTTCGATTTCGAAGCACTTTACATCCCATTTGGATGGTGTGCCGAATACGGGATTGTCGTAGATAGTCAGGGCCAGGAAATTATCGTAGAGGCGGTAGTAGTCTTCCCCTGTGCCCATGGGAGTCCAGCTGTTTTCTCCGGAGCGGGACGACATCGTAAGTGAACCGTCAGCGGCGAACTGCATCCTGTATGAGGAGAAATCTTCCCCTCCTCTGGTGAGAAACTGCCATACTCCGGCGATGGTGTCAGTCGAGGCGTAGGTAGAGGGCAGTTTGCGCATGGTCATTTGTGAGAATTCAGGTACCGTCTCCTCTCCGCCCAGGGTCCATCTTTCCAAGCCCAGGGTCATCAGCGAGTCCTCATTGTGTATGAAAGAGTAATTCTGTTCCGTCTCTATCCGTGTGAGATGGCCGAACAGGCCGTTGAAAGAGCCGAGGACGTCCAGGTCGCAGCAGTAGACCTCATATAAAAGGGTGTTCTCACCCCATTGGTAGTTGGCATCCTCCAAAGTAAGGATTCCGGCCCAGGTTAGAGTACCGGATGAGGTAAATGTCATCACGGTCCGGCTGCGCTCGTCGAGCATGTTGCCGTCGAGGCTATGTACGAGCCAGGTCGCCTTGATGTTCTCGCGGTTGTACGCAGGATTCTCCCGGTTGCACGATACAGTGGTACATGCGCAGACCAGCACGGACAGCAGCAGAGATATGTGGCAGGAATGCCGCATTATTTTATATTTTCCAGATAGAGCAGCAGGGCTTTGGATACGGATGGGGCCTCGGGAGTCGGGGCCTCCACCTCTACGGAGTAGCCGTGGTCCTTGAGGACCTTGGCTGTCGAGGGTCCGTAGGTAACGAAAAGCAGGCCGTTCTGCTGGAACTCGGGGTAGGAGTTCAGCAGGGACTTGACATCGGAAGGACTGTAAAATACCACCATCTGGTACTTGTTCAGGTCGATCTGGGTCAGGTCACTGTAGACTGTCTTGCTGAACACGGCGTTGCCGAACTTGACACCGGCCTTGGTAAAGGCCTTTATCACCTCAGGTTTGGTACTGTCGGTGGAGGCGATGAGGAAATTCTCGCCCTTGTGCTTGCTGCCGATGGTATCGATGACCGAGTCCACAGTGCCTTTGCCGAAAAATATCTTGCGCTTGCGGTAAACTATGTGCTTCTGGAGGTACAGGGCGATATTCTCGGTGGTACAAAAATACTTCATCGTCTCAGGTACCGTCACCCTCATAGCCTCGCACACGGCGAAGAAGGCATCGATGGAGGACTTGGCCGAGAAGAATATGGCCGTATAGTCGAGGATAGCCACTTTCTGGGCTCTGAACTCCTTGGCTGTCAATGGTTCTATGTGAAAGAAAGGAGAATAGTCCACATGGACACCGAACTTGGAGGTAATCTCCGAGAAAGGAGACTGAGTGTTCCCGGGAGCGGGTTGTGCAACCAGAATATCGCTTATTGTCATTGTCTTATGCAGTGTATTAATATTTAAAAACAGTCACTACAGCTGTCGCTATAGGCAAAATTTCAAGCGTGCAAAGATACAAAATAGTCAGTAAAAGCGGCTCTCTGAAAGTAAAAAATATTCGTACCAGCTCTACGGCATAGAAAATCATGAGACCGGCGGAGAGCACCTGTGCTACCGTTCCGACCACGACCGGAGGTACGTCTGGCAGGAATATCCATATCACGAAGAGAATCGAGCAGGAGAGGGTCAGAAGAATGAAAAACAAGGCGTTGAGCCGTGCCATGGCAGTCATGGCCTCTCCTTCCCGCGACACATAGGCTATTCCGGCCAGGACGACGGCCTTTATTATGAAATATCCGGCAATGACGGCCAGTATAAGTCTATATGAGACCTCTATCACAGATGCTCCGTACACCAGGTATGCCCCCAGCGGCAGGAACAGCAGAAACAGCAGGGGCAACCCGTAGCGCACGGGAGCCGATATGGTAAAGTAGGTGCGTCTTGCCGGAGAGCGGACGAAGTCAACGGCCCAGGAGATGAGGACTCCTGTCTGTCCTCTGAAGATGAGGGAGAAAAATATAAGGAAGAGTACCGCCCATACGAAATATTGTGCGCCCTGGATGGTGCGTAGAGCCTCTGCCTGAATATCGTAATGCTGGAGGACAGAGCCGTGCAGAAGCTCCTGAACAGGGAGTAGATCAGTTACCGCGCTTAGCTCCATAGCCCATACCGGTCAGGATTGTTGTCACCTTGTCCCTGCAGTCGCCCTGGATCAGGATCTCCCCGTCCTTGGCGCTGCCTCCGGTGCCGCAGCGGCTCTTGAGCGTGCGTCCGAGTTCCGCGAGGTCCTCCTCACTGCCGATGAAGCCCTTGACGAGGGTCACGGTCTTTCCGCCCCGGTTGCGCCTGTCCAGGTACACAGTAAGTTTCTGCTTCGATGGAGGAAGAGTCTCCACCTTCCGCTCCTCCCCGGAGGGAAGATTAAAATCGGGATTTGTTGAGTAAACCAGAGGCATAAGGGTAAATTTTTCGCAAATTTAGTATATTTGCGGCTTATACATACGAATTTGATAACAAATGGAGCAGAAAAAGTTTAAATTCATCAACCGCATTTTCTCGGTCATGGTTCTTCTGACCGCCGCCGTTACATATCTTCTCACTATCGAGCCTACAGTCAGTTTCTGGGACTGCGGCGAGTTCATCGCCTCATCCTATAAACTGGAGGTCGGCCACGCCCCGGGCAACCCTGTATTCCAGCTCATCGCCAGGGTATTCACCATGTTCGCCTCACCCGAGCATGCCGCTATGGCGGTCAATGTGATGAGCGCCCTATGCTCCGCATTCACCATATTTTTCCTCTATCTGACCATCGTCCACCTGGGACGCCGCATCATAGAGAAGAACGGCCGTGCCGGAGAGCTCTCCATGGGAGAGGCCCTGTCCCTTATAGGAGCCGGTATAGTGGGCTCCCTGGCCTACTGCTGGTCCGATACCTTCTGGTTCTCCGCAGTGGAGGCCGAGGTCTACGCGATGTCCTCCCTGTTCACCGCCGCGGTGTTCTGGATGATTCTCAAATGGGAGGAACAGGCCGACACCGAGTATGCCGACCGCTGGATAGTGGCCATAGCCTTCCTGATGGGCCTGTCGATAGGAGTGCATCTGCTGAACCTGTTGGTCATACCCGCGATAGCATTTGTCTACTACTATAAGAAAGCCTCCAAAGTAACCACCTGGGGCTGCGTCGGAGTGCTGGCTCTCTCCGCCGTTATCCTGGCCGTAGTGCTCTGGGGCATCATTCCCTACCTGCCCAAGATTGCGGCTGTATTCGACCTGCTCTTCGTCAATGTATTCCATCTGCCGTTCAACAGCGGTGCGGCCTTCTTCCTCATAGTACTGCTGGTACTGTGTTTCCTGGCAGTCTATCTCACTTACCGCAAGGGCTCGCACGTATGGAATATCATCTCGCTCTGCTTTACCATGATAGTCATAGGCTACTCGGCTTTCGCTATGGTGGTCATCCGCTCGGCGAACAACACCCCCACCAACGAGGGACAGCCCGACAACCCCTTTGCCCTCGTCAAGTACCTGGGCCGCGAGCAGTACGGCAGCGCTCCCCTGGTCTACGGACAGACATTCGCCTCGGTCTACGACGACTATAAGGTAAAGGATTACTATACCAAGATGGACAGCGTCTACTACAAGGCGCCCGGTCCTGCTGAGGTCAGCTATCCTGCCGAGAGCAAGATGTTCTTCCCCAGGATGCACAGCAAGGACCCTTCGCATATCCGTTTCTACGAGAGCTATACCCAGGGCAGGGGCAAGGTAATCCCCGGCACTGACCGCAGGATGCCCACCTTCGCCGACAATATGCGGTTCTTCTTCGACTACCAGCTCAACTACATGTACATGCGCTACTTCATGTGGAACTTCGCCGGACGTCAGAACGACCTGCACGGACAGGTGCCAGGAGACCCCGTGAAGGGCAACTGGGAGTGCGGAATCGGATTCATCGACCGTGCCCGTCTCGGAGACCAGTCCGAGGGACCGGACTACATCGTGAACAACAAGGGCAAGAACCACTACTACATGCTGCCTCTTCTGCTGGGTATCATCGGTCTGCTGTACCAGCTGGGCAAGGACAAGCGCAACTGGTGGATCACCTTCCTGCTGTTCTTCCTCACAGGCATAGCCATCATCCTTTACCTCAACCAGTCTCCTTATCAGGTCCGCGAGCGGGACTACGCCTACGCCGGCTCGTTCTACATGTTCTCGATATGGATAGGACTGGCCGTGCTGGCCGTGTACGACTGGCTGCGCAAGCCGGCTTCCAGAATAATTTCCGAGCAGTCTACGGCGATTGTGGTTTTTGTATTGCTGTTCGAAGTACCTTTGCTGATGGCCTTCGAGAACTGGGACGACCACGACCGCAGCAACCGCTACACCGCCCGCGACATGGCCTACAACTACTTCATGTCCACCGACCCCCAGGCGATACTCATCACCCACGGGGACAACGACACCTTCCCCCTCTGGTACATCCAGGAGGTCGAGGGCACCCGTCTGGATGCCAGGGTAATGAACACCTCGCTGCTGGGTATCGACTGGTACATCGACCAGATGCAGTGGAAGCAGTACGACGCCGAGCCCATACGTTTCACCACCAAGCGCATCAACTACCTCTACGGCACCAACGACTACGTGCAGGTGATAGACCGTTTCAACCGGCCCATCCTGCTCAAGGATGCCATAACCCTCTTTAACGACCCCCGTGTCAAGGTCAATTTCTATGGCCGCGAGGAGAGTTATCTGCCCGCCTCCAGGCTGCTCATACCCGTCAACAAGGAGAACGTCATCAAGAACCGTATCGTACCTGAGGAGGATTATGACAAGATACTCGATACTCTCTGTCTGGAGATACCCCTCGACAGGGACAACCTGCTCGAGAAGCCCGAGCTGATGATACTCGACATGCTGGCCAACTACGACTGGGAGCGTCCCGTCTACTTCATGACACAGGGCGGCAGTCTGGATATCGGCATCGAGGACTATCTCCAGTTCGACGGCTTCACCTATAAGTTCGTGCCCATCAAGAGCCGCACTACCCTGACATCAGTGGAACAGGTGGATACTGACGCGATGTACGACCGCATCATGAATGTCTACCGTCTGGACTCCTTCTCCAAGGATTTCTTCGTGGATTATCAGAACATATCCACGTTCAACGGAGTGGCCGGTCAGAGATTCATGTTCGTGCAGACAGCCATAGCCCTGTACGACAAAGGGGAGAAGGATAAAGTGGTGCAGGTGCTCGACCGCATGCAGGAGACCTATCCCGACCGCAACTTCCCGCTCAACACCTCCGCTGCCGTAATGTATGTCAACGAGCAGATGGTCCTCTATGCCATCGACCTGTACATCAAGTGCGGTGAGAAGGAGAAGGGAATGGCCATGGCCGAGCGCTTCCTGGAAGAGACCATGCAGGCCATCAGACTCTTCGCGCAGCCCTACCGCGGCTCCGTACTCTCGCAGACCGACCTGCAGCACAACTTCCAGCTCTACCAGTACTGTCTGGAAATCATCAGTGCCGCGGATAAAGAGAAGACTCAGGAATACTCCAGGATACTGGAGGAGTTCCTGAACAATGCGGTATAACGCTCCGTGCAGGGAGGGGTCGAAGAACTCCCGGAGAGATAAGGAAGGATGTAATTTGGAAAAAATTATTACCTTTGCACCCGGTATTGACCTATGGTGTAATGGTAGCACTACAGATTTTGGTTCTGTCTGTAGAGGTTCGAATCCTCTTAGGTCAACAGCACAATGACAAAATCTTTTTTCATAACTTTACTTTTTTTGACAATTACACCCCTGTTCATCAGCGGGTGTAATTTTCATAATGAGACCGGGCAACGCGGGCCTAAGCCCTTCCCCGCTGTCTCCGTACCTGCCATGCTGTCCGGCCAGGACGCAGCGGAATACGCCGCGGAACATTTCTGGAACAGATATTTCGACTCCACCGCGTCATGGGCCGGCATCTCCGACACCCTCATCGGCGGAGTAAGACAGGAGGACATGACTGCTGCCGTCCGCGAGTACCTTCTCGCCCTCTGGTCCATACCCTACGACCGGGCTTTCAAAGCCCAGACGCATCTGATGACCCTGGCGGAGACATCCCTGGAACGGGACACCAGCGGACACATCTACGACTGGTTCACCGCCACCATGGAATCCGCCCTGTGGAATCCCCTGTCGGAGCTGCGCAACGAGGGGCTTTACATACCTGTCATCGAGAGCATACTCAGGACCAGACGCACAGGTGAACACTACAGCACCTATTATCAGCAGCAGTTGACCACCTGCCGGAACAACAGCCCCGGCACCCCTGCCGCCGACTTCACATTTACCGATGCCAAGGGCCATCCGCACAGCCTCTACGGCACGCCGGGCGAATATACCCTCCTGCTCTTCTCCAACCCGGGCTGTCCGGCCTGCCGCGGGATTATCTCCCTGCTGAAAGACAGCCCCATGATCAACTCCATGGTGCGGGACGGCCGCATGACTCTGCTGAGCATCTACATCGACGAGGACGTGGCCGAATGGTTCAAGGGCCTGTCCGACTATCCTGAAGAGTGGATTACCGGCTACAATCAGGATCTGACCATCCGCGATCAGCTGGTTTACGATGTCCGTGCCATCCCCTCCCTCTACCTGCTCGACAGGGACAAGAAAGTCCTGTTCAAGGACATCTCCCCGAACATGCTGATGCTCCAGCTCGAAAGACTCTAAAGGTATTCCCGGCCGGAAAGACCGCGCCAGAGGGCGTAGTATTTCAGCGTGGATACCGGCTTGGTGGCGATGAGCTGGTAGCGTAGAGAAGGCCCGCAGTTGAAGTACATCGAGCGGGACAGGAATGTGCCGTATCCGGTTATATCCCCGATGCGGAAGACCTCGTGATGCCCCTCGTACGAAAGTTCCAGACGGTCGCCGTACATGGCCACAGAGGCCTTGTCGGACAAGTGGGTGAAGACGCCGTCCTTTTTCAACGTCAGCTTGAAACAGCCGTCGTCGTGGACTATCGGCTCCGCGGTCTGCTGCCGTAGCTCCGCGCAGTGCTCATGCACCCAGTGCTTCTGGAAGCGGTTCCACTCGGCAAAATTGTCGAAAGGCATGTACATCCCCTTCTCGAACGACCCGGTCTCCAGATATTTGGCCGTCAGGCCGCAGCTGCATGTGAGCCAGTTGCCCCGCGTCTCCACGGTGCCGAAACGGAGGCAGTGCGGACAGAGGTAGGCGGCGTACTGCAGCCCCTCTGCCAGCGCCTTCCCGCGGTAGAGAGCTCCTGAAGCGGCCTGCTCCTCGTAGGCATTGACCCGCAGGTCCCGGCAGATGGCGGCATAGACCTCCTCGACCGTCATCCCGGCAAGCTCCTCCGGTGTGTATTCATGGACCAATTCCCCCCGCATAGGCCCCCTCCGCTTATGGTCGGCCCATCGCGGCCGCAGGAGGTATCCTCCGGTGAGGCGGTAGGTCAGCAGGGCCACGCCCGTATCCTTGACCAGAGCGGCTGTGCGGGGCGAGATATACTCGGTTTCCCCGTCCCAGCTGCGGTTGCCCTCGGGGAACATTCCCACGGAGACACCTGCCCTCAGATTGGCCTCTATCAGGGCGATGGCGGCGTCCCCTTTGGCGCCCTTCTCCCGGGGGATAATACCGAAGAGGGGATTGAGGAAGAATCCTGCAATGCCCCGGGTCAATGAGGCATTGGCCACGAAGCGCATGTGTCTCCGGGTGCCGATGACCATCAGGGCGGGGTCGAGGTTCTGGGTGTGGTTGCCCAGGCACAGGAAGGTACGGCTGCGCACCTTGCACGGCTTGTAGGTGATATGCAGGATGATGTTGACGAAAGGGCCGATGAATGTACGGCAAAAGGCGTAGACTCCGCGCTGGAAGCCTACGCCTTTTGTTAGTTTCTTATCCATTTTTCTTAGCCTCCTCCTCTTCGAGTACGCGGTAGGCCACCTTGCCGACCAGGGTCTTGGGCAGCTCCTTGCGGAACTCGATGTCGTAGGGCATGGCGTACTTGGCGATGTACTTGCGGCAGTAGGCCATGAGCTCGTCCTTGGTCTCCTGAGTGGGCTCGTTGCCGGGACGGAGCATGACGAAGGCCTTTACCTTCTGCATCTTGTAGGGGTCTGGCACACCGATGATACAGCTCATCTGCACCTTCTCGTGGGCATCGAGGATGTTCTCAAGCTGGGCGGGGTAGACGTTGTAGCCGGAGGTGACGATCATCCTCTTGATACGGCCTCGGAAGTAGACGAAGCCCTGGTCGTCCATGCTGCCGAGGTCACCGGTGTAGAGCCATGTCAGGCCGTCGGAGTGCTTGCGCAGGGTCCTGGCCGTCTCCTCGGGCTTGCCGTAGTAGCCGAGCATGACGGTGGGGCCGGAGAGCACGATCTCGCCCTCCTCGCCGTAGGGCAGCTCCTCTTCCGTATCGGGCTTGACTATCTTGAAGTAGGTGTCGGGGAAGGGTATGCCGATACTGCCCTCCTTCTGGAGCTTGACCGGGGTCAGGCAGCAGGCGGTGACGCACTCGGTGGTGCCGTAGCCCTCGCGCACCTTGATGGTGGCCTTGTGGTCGGCGAGGAACTTGTCCATCTTCTTCTTGAGCTCGATGGACAGGGAGTCGCCGCCGGAGAAGACGCCTTTGAGATGGGAAAAATCGGCATGCTCCATATTGGGCAGGCGCAGCATGGCCTCGTAGAGGGTGGGTACGCCGGCGATGAAGTTGCATTTGTTCTTGGTTATGAGCTTGGAGTAGCTCTTGGGGGTGAAGCGGGGCACGAGAACGCACCTTCCGCCCTTGGCCAGCATCGTGTGGATGCAGACGCCGAGACCGAAGCCGTGGAAGACGGGCATGGCGGCCAGCATCTTGTCCCCGGGACCGAACATCGGGTTGGTGGCGATGACCTGCTCGGCGAGGGCGTTGAAGTTGCGGTTGGTGAGCATGATGCCCTTGGTGGTGCCGGTGGTGCCGCCGGAGTAGAGGATGACTGCGGGATCGTCGTCGCTGCGCTCGACCTTATAGTTGTAGAAGCAGCACTTGGCCAGCTTCATGAACTCCTTCCAGCGGATGACCGGAGCGTCGTCGGGAATCTTGGCGATTTTGTAGCCCTCTGTGATCATGTAGCCGGCCTTCAGGGGCTGCGCCAGCTCGTCCTTGATGCGGGCGAGGATGACGTTTATGATGCCGGTGTTCTTGCGGATGGCCTCGATCTTGCCGTAGAACTGGTCGAGGGTGATGACGGTGATGCTGTTCGACTCGTTGAGGTAGAACTCGATCTCCTTCTCGCTCGAGAGCGGATGCACCATGCTGGCAATGCCTCCGATGAGGTTGATGGCATAGAACATGTAGATCGCCTGGGGGCAGTTGGGCATGGCGATGGTCACGCAGTCGCCCTTGCGGATGCCGATGGTCTTCAGGGCGCGGGCGCACTGCTCTATGTTCTTGATCATCCTGGCGTAGGTGGTGGACTTGCCCATGAAGTCGAACGCCACGTTCTTGGGCCAGCGGGCTGCGACGGAGGCGACCATGTCGAACATCGAGCCCTTAAAGTAGTCCAGATGCACGGGCACACCCTCTGTGTAAGGGTACCACGGCGTCTTTACGGTGTTGTTTTCAGACATATAGACTGGTTATAGGGTTTGTCGTACAAATATACTAATTATCAGTTATCAGTTGACCTCCACCAGTGCCTCGGACACATTGATGGCGAAGTCTCCGACCCTCTCGCACTCGGAGACGAGGTCCATGTAGTAGACTCCGCGGAGGTAGCCGCTCTCCTCGGACTCGATGTGGCGGAGGTGCTCCTCCTTGAGGTTGTCGCGGTACTCGTTGATGTCGTGCTCGGCGTCCTGGGCGTTGGAGATGTTGATGATGCGGCTGAAGCCCTCCCTGAGGTTGTCGGTCATGGCGGCTATGGCATTGTCCACCAGATCGAGCATGTGGTTGAGCTTCTTGACGGTGGGTTCGTCGAATTTCTGGCCGTGGAGGTTCTTGCGCTGTAGGATGCGGCCGATGTTGTAGCCGGAGTCGCCCATGCTCTCCATCTCGCTGATGATCTTGTACATGGCGTGGAGCTTGTTGTTACCCTCCTGGCTTAGCTCACCCTCGGCTATGTTGTTGAGGTACTTGGCTATCTCGAACTCTATCCGGTCGGATATCTGCTCGTAGTGCTCCAGCTTCTTGAACAGGGTGTCGAAGCGGTTCTCGTCATCGGCTTCATTGACGGCCTGACGGGCATAGACATACTGCCTGCGGACGATGTCGGCGAAGTGGAGTATCTCCTGCTCGGCCTGCTCCAGGGACAGCTCGGAGGTGCTCATCATACCGCTCTGGATGTAGCGGAGACGGAAGACCTCCTCCTCGTCCTTGTGCCCCTTGATGATCCAGGTGACCAGCTTGACTATCTGAGGCGTGAACCATATCAGGATGCAGGTGTTGGTGATGTTGAACAGGGTATGCACCGTCGAGATGGCATAGAGCAGTGAGGCCGAAGAGGTGAAGGGGTCCTCTCCGCCGAGTCCCACGACTATCTTGGCCACCAGCCACAGGAAGGGCTTGTACAGGGCCAGTACCCAGATGACACCGAAGACATTGAATACCGTATGCGCGAGTGCGGCCCGTTTGGCGGAGATATTGCCCACGGAGGCGGCTATGTTGGCGGTAATGGTCGTTCCGATATTCTCGCCGAGCACCATGGCGGCGGCTATCTCGAAGGGTATCCAGCCCTGGCTGGCCATCACCAGGGTCAGGGCCACGGTGGCGCTGGAGGACTGTAGGATGATGGTCAGGACGGTGCCGACCAGGACAAATATCAGGATGGAGAAGAATCCCCAGTCGGTCCATTTCTGGATAAATGCCAGTGCTTCGGGGTTGGCACTGAGGTCAGGAACCGAGTTCTTGAGGTAGGTAAGACCGAGGAAGAGCAGGGCAAAACCTATGATCATCTCTCCTATGCTCTTGCGCTTCTGCGACTTGAACATCATGAAGGCAAAGCCGATGCCGATGAGGGGTATGGACAGCACCGAGATGTCGGCAGTAAATCCCAGCAGGGAGATGAGCCAGGAGGTGACGGTCGTTCCGATATTGGCTCCCATAATCACTCCGACGGCCTGCGTCAGGCTCAGCAGACCCGCATTGACGAAGCTGACTATCATCACGGTGGTAGCGCTGGAAGACTGGATGATGGCTGTAATCAATGTTCCGGTGAGTACGCGGGTGAAAGAGTTGGCCGTCATGGCCGAGAGAATGGAGCGGAGGCGGTTGCCGGCTACTTTCTGGAGCCCCTCGCTCATCAGTGTCATACCGTAGAGAAAGAGTCCGAGTGCTCCGAGAAGAGTCAATACCTGAAATATAACGTTCATATATCTGCGGATTACTTCAAATTCGTGCAAATATAACTATCTTTGCGGCATGTTGCACTTGACCAAACCGATTTTATCCACACTGCTGCTGATACTTCTGTCAGCAGGTGCCATGCACGGCCAGTACTACACTGTCGGCAACGACCCCACCCGGGCACGGTGGCGGATGATTCAGTCCGAAAATTACAAGCTGATATATCCCGAAGAGACCGATTCCCTCGCCAGAGTCTACCTATACACCCTGGAAAAAGTCAGACCCCGCGTCATGGCGGGCCTCGACATCGACCCCGACCCCATTCCGGTCATCCTGCACCCCTACACCACGCAGAGCAACGGAGTGGTGACCTGGGCACCCAAGCGCATGGATCTCTTCACCTCCCCCGACCCCTACGGTTCGAATCCGGACCCCTGGATAGAGCATCTGACCATCCATGAGTCAGCCCATGTGGGACAGGTGGAACATTTTACCAAAGGCATCTACAATGTCTTCTACTACCTTCTCGGTGAGCAGGTCACGGGGCTGGGCCTCGGACTCTTCGCAGGCACCTACGCCCTTGAGGGCGGTGCCGTGATAACGGAAACGGAGCTTACCGGCGGGGGACGCGGACGCAACGCCGACTTCACCAAATACTACAGGGCCATGTACCTCAACGGGGACTACCGCAACTGGGACCGCCTGCTGTTCGGCTCGCACAAGTACTATACCCCCAATGAATACCCGTTCGGATACCTTACCGGCGGCACCAGCCGTTATTTCAGCGGGATAGCGGACTATGCCGGCAGGTATTTCCGTACTCCCGTGGACAAGTGGTACAACCTGACCTATCTGATCGACCCTGACCTCAATGTGGACGGAACGGGCATGATAGAATACCTGGACCGCTCGCAGGACATCCTCACGGAGATCTGGCGCACCGACTGGCTCTCCAGGGGTACGTTCACCGAAAGCGAGGACGTCAGGAGACGCCGGGACAGACTCTACTCCGATATAACTGACCCGATATACATCGACGACCCGAAGTCCCCCTGGAACGGCTCCGTCATCGCGCTTAAGGAGGGCATGACGACCGCCAGGAAACTCATCCGCATAGACAGCAGCGGCAGGGAGCATTTCATCAGCTTCTTCAACAGCACATCCTCCCGGCTTACCTACGACGGCCGCAGCCGTATCTACTGGACTGAGCCGGTATCCAACGATGCCTCGTCCCTCGAGGACTTCTCCGTCATCATGAGCCTGGACACCCGTTCCGGGAAAATAAAAGTGACGGGAGGGCGCAGGACCAAGTATTTCAACCCCGCCCCCTCGGCCACCGGCGATACCCTGGCCGCGGCCGAATATCCCGTGGGAGGCCCGTACTTCCTGGTGCTGCTGTCCGCTGACGACGGGCAGGTGCTGTCCAGGATAAAAGCTCCTGAGCAGGGACAGATGAGAGAGTCAGTCTTCTACGGCCGGGACATCTACAGCACGGTCATAACTGACGGCGGCATAGGTCTGTTCAGACTCTCCTCGGGACAATGGGAAGAAGTGATACCCCCGCAGCGGCAGAGTATCTCAGGGCTGAAGCGGCATGGGGACATGCTCTATTTTTCCAGTGACCTGGACGGAGTACTCAACATCTACGCATACCGCCCGGCCTCCGGGGAACTGCTCCGCCTGACCAATTCCGAGTACGGAGCGGACTATCCGTATTTCTCCCTTTCGGGAGACAGACTGTACTACAGTGAATACAGTCTGGGCGGCTACAGGCCGGTGAGCACCGCCGCAGGCACCCTGCGGTCGGACACAGCCAGCTTCGACGCACCTTACCGCCATCCCATAGCCGAGATGCTGTCAGCCCAGTCAGAGGAACTTATCGCGGAGAGAGGGATTTCCGATACCCTCGACCGTGCGGATTTCATGGACGAAGGGAAATATCCTTCAAAGAGGTACTCCAAGCTCCTGCACGCCTTCCGCATCCATTCCTGGTTTCCGGTATACGTCAACGTGGACCGCATACGTTCCTTCAACTTCGAGAACTTCACAATGTCTGCATCCCTGGGCGCCACGATACTGTCCCAGAACTCCCTTGGCGACGTGGTCTCCAGCCTCGGTTACGGCTATGTGAGGGACGCCCTGACCGGCAAATGGTTCCACTCCGGCCATGTATCGCTGAACACCAGGATCATCGGGAACCTGTCCGCGGAACTGAGTTTCGACGTCAACGACCGCAATACCCGCTCGTACCTCTACGACTTCACTCTGGGAAAGCAGATAGTAAAGGAGAACCTGCATGACCCCCTGCTCTCCGCAAGCGCCATGCTCTATTACCAGATGGATTTCAACAGCCGTGGATGGTATAGGAGCCTGACTCCCCTGGTGCTGTGGGATTTCAGCAACGATATCTATTACGCATACACCTACGACATCGGCCAGGGCAGCACACTGCCTGTTCAGGGCAACCCCGTCATGAGACACCAGCTCCAGTACGGTATATCCTACGGACAGGTGCTGCCTACGGCGACCTCGCAGATATATCCCCGCTGGGGATTCGGAATAACGGTGAGGGGTGTCTCCAGCCTCGGTGGAGGCATGTATTTCGGCCACCTGGCGTACGCCAACGGCTACGTGTACTTCCCCGGAATAACCCGGCAGCAGGGTCTCAAGATCAGTTTCTCAGCCCAGAAACAGTTCATGGAAGGCAAGCTGCTCTACACCTCCCTGGCGTCGCTTCCCAGAGGCTATGACAGCTACAGTTTCGCCGACACGTATCTCAGTGTATCCGCCGACTATGCCATCCCGATCTACCTGGGAGACTTCCGGATAGGACCTGTATTCTACTTCAAGCGCCTTCAGCTGATACCTTTCTTTGACTATGCCCTGGAGGGTGCTCCCGGCAGCGGAATCACCGGCAGCTACTGTTCCTACGGAGCGGACCTGATGGTCGATTTCCATTTCATACGGCTGGGCTTCCCGTTCAGCGCCGGAATACGCTATGCCCGCACGGCAGCCCCGGCCAACGGTACCCAGGACCATGTCGGCCTCCTCTTCAACATCTCGCTCTGACCCGGCTAGGACTTGTCCAGGGCAAACCACTCGAATAGGGCGTCGGCGGCCCTGCGTCCGATGACATTGACCACCTCGCGGTAAGGAGCCTTCTTGATTTTGGAAATGGTCCTGTACTTGGTCACCAGCTTCTCGCGGCTGACGGCCCCCACTCCCGGTATGCCGTCCAGCTCCGAGACCAGGGAGGACGCGCTGCGCCGGTTGCGGTGATGGGTGATGCCGAAGCGGTGCGCCTCATCCCGGATGTGCATGAGCACCTTGAGGGAGGTGGAGTTGCGGTCGATGAAGTGGGGATACGGGTCGCCCGGCACGATGACCTCCTCCATCCGCTTGGCCAGCCCTATCAGCTTGACCTTTCCGATGAGCCCTATCTCGTCCAGGGCCTCGTAGGCCGCATTGACCTGCCCGCGGCCGCCGTCGATGACGATCAGCTGCGGGAGCCCCTGCCCCTCGGCCAGCAGACGGGTGTAGCGGCGGTTGACCACCTCCTTCATGGAGGCGAAGTCGTCCGGACCGACGACGGTCTTGATGTTGAAGTGCCGGTAGTCCTTCCTGGAGGGAGCCCCGTCACGGAAGACGACACATGAGGCCACTGGGTTGGTTCCCTGGATATTGGAGTTGTCGAAGCACTCGATGTGCACCGGGGGGACGTCCATCCCCAGGTCCTTGCGCAGATTCTCCACGATACGGGCCGAGTGTTCCTCGGGGTTGACGAACTCCTCGTGCTTGAGCCGCTCGAACTTGATGGCCGCCGCATTTTTCCTGCCCAGCTCCAGCAGCGCCAGGCGGTCTCCCTTCTCCGGAACGGTGAATGTAATCCCCGGCAGAGCCTCAGGCATATCGGGCATGAACGGCACCACTATCTCCGGCGGACGGGTCCCGGCCTCCTCCCCGTAGTCCCGGAGCTTCTCATAGACTCCGGATATGAACGAGCCGAGCACCTCCGGCTCCTGCTCCTCGATGCGCATCCTGATCTCCAGGTTCATGGACTGGATGATGCCCCCGTCGTGCACCCGCAGGAAGCTGCCGAAGGCCTCCGTGCCCTCGAAGATGATGTAGAAGACATCGACGTTGATGCCCTTGGCATTGACGATGAGCGACTTGGCATAATGCTTCTCCAGCAGTTCCATCTTCTCCTTCCACTCCTGGGCCTCCTCGAACCGCAGCTGCCCCGCGCACTCCTTCATCCGCCGCTCGAAGTCCTTGATCAGCGACCAGGAATTGCCCTTGAGTATCTGAATGATGGCTTCGGTCTGCGCCCTGTATTCCTCCTCGGAGAACTTCCCGACGCACGGTCCGGCACACCGGCCCAGATGGTAGTCCAGACAGACCTTGAACTTGCCCTTGGCTATGCCCTCGCCCGTGAGGGGGAGCCTGCAGGTGCGGAGCCGGTAAAGGGAGTTGATGAGAGACAGCAGGTTGTGGGCGTGCATGGCCGAGCTGTAGGGGCCGAAGTACCTGGAGCCGTCCCGGACGAAGCGGCGGGTGACCGTGACGCGGGGGAAAGGCTCGTTGTGCAGGCATATCCACGGGTAGGTCTTGCCGTCCTTCAGGAGAATGTTGTAGCGGGGCTGGAACTGCTTGATGAGGTTGTTCTCCAGCAGGAAGGCGTCAGACTCCGAGCCGACTACGGTGTGCTGGATGTCAGCTATCTTCGAGACCATGACCTGGGTCTTGCGGTTCAGGCCGTTAGGGCGGAAATACTGGGACACGCGGTTCTTCAGGTCCTTGGCCTTGCCCACGTATATGACGGTGCCCCCGGAGTCCAGAAAGCGGTACACTCCCGGGCTGTGGGGCAGCATTTTCAAAATAATGCCTATATTTGCAGGATGTTTTGACATGGTATGGACACTCTCAACTCCGGCACAAAGTTAATCAATAAATCGGATATCCGCAGGGCACTTCCCGTCAAGGGGCCGCTGGGCTCCCTGATTGCGTCCTGCGCCATGTCCCTCCTGGGGCTGAACCGCATCAACCGCCTCTACCCGCAGTTCGGGGCATACAGGGGGCGCGAGTTCACCAAGGAGGCCATGAAGACCTTCCGCATCTCCACGGACATCCTGCCGGAGGAGGTGGAATACATCCCCAGGGAGGGGCCCTTCATCATTGTCTCCAATCACCCCTTTGGAGGATGGGACGGCATCGTCCTCTACAACACGGTGGCCGCCGTCCGCCCGGATTTCAAGATTCTTACCAATTTCATCCTCTCCCTCATCCCCAACCTCAGGGACAGTTTTCTGGCCGTCAACCCCTTCTCTGACCGCAAGCAGCTCCGCAGCAGCCTTCCGGGACTGAAAGCGGCCATGGAGACAATAGAGCGCGGCGGCTGCGTCGGCATTTTCCCCGCAGGAGAGGTGTCCACATACTACCGGGGCAATAAATTCCCGGCGGACAAGGAATGGACCCACACCGTCATGAAGCTCGTAACCACGTGCAGGGTGCCGGTCCTGCCCGTCTACTTCGACGGAGGCAACTCCAGGATGTTCCACCTCCTGGGCCGCATCCATCCTATGCTCCGCACCCTGAGGCTGCCCCGCGAGCTGCTCCGCCGCAGCCCGGGTACGGTGACCATGCGCATCGGACGTCCGGTCCCGGCCGGGGAAATCGCCAAATGGCAGGATCCGAAGGAACTCGGACGCATGCTCCGCAACAGGGTCTATGCCATGGAGGCCAATGTACCCCGCAACGAACCCCGGCAGCAGACAGCGACTGCCCAGGAACCGCTGCTGCCGCCCGTGCCGTCTTCGGAGCTCCGGCGGGAAATGGAGTCGCTTGCTCCCCTGTTCCAGACATCCAAATACCAGTGTTTCCTGGCCGATGCGGCTCAGATTCCAGCCATGATGCAGGAGATAGGCCGCCGCAGGGAAGAGTCCTTCCGGCAGGTAGGGGAAGGTACTGGTGCAGCTGTCGATACGGATTCATTCGACGTATATTACAAGCATCTCGTGCTGTGGGACTGCGAGGCCGGACAACTGGCAGGAGCCTACCGTCTCGGCATCGGAAAGGACATCCTGGACAAATACGGGGTCGGCGGGTTCTACACCCACACCCTGTTCCGCTATTCGGAAAGATTCACGTCCATGCTCCCGGAGTGCATCGAGCTCGGACGTTCCTTCCTCTCGGTCGAGTATAAAAAGGAAGCACTGCCTCTGATGCTGCTCATCAAAGGACTGTTCTATACCGTACTCAGATATCCCGACTGCAAGTACCTGTTCGGGCCGGCAAGCATAACCAGCTGGCTCCCACCGTTCTACCGCAGTCTGATAGTATACGGGCTTACGGAGACGGCTGCCGGCAACGGGTGCGTCCGGGACCTGGTGACGCCGCGCACGCCCTTCAGGTACGAGTTCCTGCGCACTGACCCGGAGCTGCTGCTCTCAGGCCGCATGGAAAGCATTGACGCCTTCGACAAGTACATCCAGCGCCTAAGCGACGGCCGCTACCGCATACCCACCCTCATCAAGAAATACGTCAAGCTCAACGCCGGCATCCTCGCCTTCAACGTGGACAAGGACTTCAACTACTGCGTGGACGGCATGATCTTCCTCGACATGGCCCGCGTACCCCGCACCGAGATAGAGATGCTCACCAAAGGCAGCGAGGACAGGGACGCTCTGATCGAGCAGTTCTGGCTCAAGCGTTCATAGTTACTGCTCACATGTCCAGCATGGGCAGACTGTCACCGAAAAGGTAGTAGAGAGCCAGCCAGAAAGCGAAGCGGGTGCCCTTGCCGATAAGCATGAAGAGGGCGCAGCGGCCGAAATGCAGCTTGTAGAACCCCAGGCCGATGGCGAAGACATCGCCTACGAAGGGCAGCCAGGTCAGGAAGGCCAGCAGTGAGCCGTACTTGTCTATTTTCGACTTCTGTTTCAGCAGGGTCTCCTCCTTGACATGAAACCACTTTTCTATCCACTCCCACTTGCCGATGCGGCCTATCCAGTAGGAGGTCAGGCCTCCGAGCCAGTTGCCGGCGGTGGCGCAGATCCAGGATACGAGCGGGTCTCCTCCGGCTATGAGGATGCCGATGATGAGGAAATCCGATGAAAACGGGACGACGGTAGCGGCGATGAAGGTGCCGATGAACAGGCCGATGTAGCCGAGGTCGAGCAGAAATTCCAGGTCCATTGTCCGGTCAGCGTCTTATCTTTTTGAAAAATTCTGTCATAATGGCGCTGCACTCTTCAGACAGCACTCCGTTGCAGACCTTCGTCCTCGGATGGAGGAGGGAAGGGGAGAAGAGGGTGTAGCCGCGCTTTGGGTCGGGTGCACCGTAGACTACCGCTCCGACCTGGGTCCAGGCCATCGCGGCGGCGCACATCGGGCAGGGCTCGACTGTGACGTAGAGGGTACATTCCGGGAGGTACTTGCCTCCGATGTAGGCGGTGGCGGCCGTCATGGCCAGCATTTCGGCGTGGGCCGTTGGGTCGTGGAGGGTCTCCGTCTGGTTGTGCGCCCGGGCGATGATCCGCCCCTCGCACACCACTACCGCTCCGATGGGGATCTCCCCCTCGGCCTCGGCTCTCCGCGCTTCCTTCAGGGCCTCGCGCATGTATTTTTCGTGGTCAGTGTTCATTGCCGTTCAATATTTTCCAGGATCCGTTTTTCTTTGCGCCTGTCCTTTCTATGATACCTTTCTCCCTGAGCCGGTCAATGGCCCGTTTTATCGTGCTCCTCGACTTTTTAGTATTGGCCGCCATCTCTTCAATCTTGACAGATGGATTCTTCGCTATAAGTTGTAGGACAGCTATTTCTGTCAAGGATGCCTTTCCGGTCAGATTATTTAAAGGTTCATTTTGAACCTTTAAATCGTGTTTTAAAGGTTCATTCCGGACCGTTAATCCGTCCGCTTTTATATGCAGGGTCCTGTTCCGCAAGTCGGCCTCTTCGTTCAGAAGGAGATGGCGCAAAAATCTTTCCAGCGGCTCTGTGGTGGCTGTTATTCCGTTTTTCAGGTCATTGTAATTGGCCCTGACAAGGGCGTTCCTGAAAAACCATGAGTGCCTTTCGAAAGTATCGTTTCCTACATTGAACCCGAAACTGCGGAGATATTTTATCAGGAATACCGCAGTTGTGCGGGTGTTGCCTTCTCCAAAAGGATGCACCTGCCAAAGATTGGATATAAATCTTGCAATATGCCGCACAGCCTCATCTGCTGTCAGTCCCTCGTATGAAAAATCCCTTTCAGTAGAGATGTCGTATTCCAGGGTCTCGGTTATCAGGCCGGCACCGGCATATATTACTGTACCTCCGTCCAATACCCATTCCTTTTTGGTGATGTTATAGTCCCGGATGCGGCCGGCGAATTTGTAAATGCCTGTGAAAAGGTATCGATGGATACGGATGAGTTCAGCCGGAGTCATGGAAAATGCCTGTTCTGTGAGAAGTTCGGTGATTCTGTAAGAGACTGTGTCGGCCTCTTTGGTACGTTCATCACTGCCGGTGTCTTCCCTTGCTGTGCGGCTCTCGTAGTAGGACTCAATGCGCTGCCGTACTTCCCGGAGCGAGATGTCTCCCTCGATATGCTCGCGTGCGGTATCTATAAGGTACGCCGAGGGCTTCAGTCCGTCCACGTCCTGAAGTCCGATGGCCGTGCGCCATGCCTGCGCCCGCTCCGCCCTCGACGGCTCACCCTGCCTTATATATTCCTCAAAGTCCGTTATCATAATAGCAGAGCAAAGATACGCAAAGTCGTCCACATGGCAAAGTGACATTTTGGCAGAGTGTGCGGAGTGGCACTTAATTTGTTTTAGGTGTCTGTGCAGTTTGAAAACAACTAAAAATTAAAAGATATGAACATTAGACCTTTAGCAGACAGAGTGCTCGTAGAGCCCAAAGAAGCTGAGACCAAGACAGCAAGCGGAATCTATATTCCCGAGACAGCAAAAGAGAAACCCCAGCAGGGTAAGGTAATCGCTGTAGGCAGCGGCAAGAAGGATGAGCCCATGGAACTGAAAGTGGGTGACACCGTTCTCTACGGAAAGTATTCCGGAACCGAGATCACCGTTGACGGCAAGGACTATCTGATGATGCGTCAGTCGGACGTGCTGGCAGTTCTTTAATTCTGTGTAGTGTTTAACTTTTAAAAACTAAAAATCATGGCAAAAGAAATCAAATTCAATATGGAAGCCCGCAGCCTGATGAAGGAAGGCGTGGACGCTCTTGCAAACGCAGTGAAGGTAACCCTCGGTCCTAAGGGACGCAACGTGGTTATCGACAAGAAATTCGGTGCTCCTCAGGTCACCAAGGACGGTGTTACCGTAGCCAAGGAAGTGGAGCTCGAGGACCGTTTCCAGAACATGGGTGCCCAGATGGTAAGGGAAGTGGCATCCAAGACCAACGACCAGGCCGGTGACGGTACCACCACCGCTACTGTCCTCGCACAGGAAATCATCAGCGTAGGTCTGAAGAACGTGACCGCAGGCGCCAACCCCATGGATCTGAAGCGCGGTATCGACAAGGCAGTTGAAGCTGTCGTTGCCGACCTTAAGAAGCAGACCCAGGAGGTAGGTGAGGATATGGCCAAGGTAGAGCAGATTGCCACCACATCCGCCAACAACGACGCTTTCATCGGCAAGCTCATCGCAGAGGCAATGGGCAAGGTGAAGAAAGAGGGTGTCGTTACAGTCGAGGAAGCCAAGGGTACTCAGACCGAGGTCAAGGTCGTTGAGGGCATGCAGTTCGACAGAGGCTACATCTCTCCCTACTTCATGACCAACCCCGACAAGATGGAGGCCGTTCTCGAGAACCCCAAGATTCTGATCACCGACAAGAAGATCTCCTCCATGAAGGACCTTCTCCCCATCCTCGAGCCCATCGCACGTAACAGCGAGTCCCTCCTTATCATAGCTGAGGACGTAGACGGCGAGGCTCTGACTACTCTGGTAGTCAACAGACTCCGCGGAACGTTGAAGGTCGCTGCCGTGAAGGCTCCCGGATTCGGTGACCGCCGCAAGGAGATGCTCCAGGATATCGCCACACTGACAGGTGCCCAGGTAATCTCCGAGGAGAGAGGCTTCACCCTTGAGAACACCACTCCCGACATGCTCGGTAAGGCCGACAAGGTGACCATCGACAAGGAGAACACCACCATCGTCAACGGCAAGGGTGACAAGGACGCTATCGCTGACCGCGTAGCCCAGATCCGCAAGCAGATCGAGAAGACCACTTCCGACTATGACCGCGAGAAACTCCAGGAGAGACTGGCCAAGCTGGCCGGCGGTGTGGCTGTCCTCTATGTGGGCGCTGCATCCGAGGTCGAGATGAAGGAGAAGAAGGACAGGGTAGAGGACGCTCTGAACGCTACCCGTGCCGCAGTAGAAGAGGGTATCATCCCCGGCGGCGGTGTCGCCTTCATCCGCGCCATCGAGGCTCTGAAGGGCCTGAAGGGTGAGAACGAGGACGAGCAGACCGGTATCAACATCGTGGCCAAGGCCATCGAGGCTCCTCTGCGCACCATCGCCGAGAACGCAGGTGTCGAGGGCAGCGTAGTGGCTCAGAAAGTCCGCGAGGGCAAGGGCGACTTCGGTTACAATGCCCGCGCCGACCGCTATGAGAACCTGCTCGCAGCCGGTGTCATCGACCCGACCAAGGTTACCCGCGTGGCTCTGCAGAACGCCGCATCCGTAGCCGGCATGTTCCTCACCACCGAGTGCGTGCTCGCCGACAAGCCGGAACCCGCTCCCGCAGCTCCCGCAATGAATCCCGGAATGGGCGGCATGATGTAATCAGCTGACGGCACTCCGATATTTTGAGACAAGGCTGCCGCAATCATCCTGGCTGATGGTTGCGGCAGTTTTTTATCGGCGGAGGCGGAAGAATACGACTGCGCTGACTAGAACGATGAGGCCGAGGAGGATGAATCCGAGGGGGTTGGCGCGGCTGGAGGTGGCCTCGATGGTCAGGTCGCCGGCGAGGAGGCGGAAGCCGTCTACTTTCCAGACAGGGATGCCTTCATCCATTAGTGCCGTGTTGGCGGAGGTCAGGCGGCCCGGCATGGTGACGGTGTAGCGCAGGGCGTAGATGAAGGGGGCGAGCAGTTCTTCCTCGCGGGCGCTGAGCGTCTCAGCCCATCGGTCGGCATGGTCCGCGGCTGCTTCGGAGAAGGCCGTGCCGCCAGTCGCAGTATCCATCAGGCGGGCGGCCTCGATGACGCTGACGCTGTTGACGGTTGCGGTGCCGTCGAAGAAGTCGAGGGATTCCCGGAATTTCTCGATCACATCCATTTCCTCCTGCTGTGTCAGACGCTTGCCGGTGCCAGAACTGAGAACCCTGCAATACTCCCGGTAGTAGCATTCATTAAACCAGTTGCAGTACTCCTCGGAGGCTGGGCTGAGTACCCCGTCGTAGATCTCGGCTCCGTTCATCCCGTCGTAGCGGCTGTCCCGGTCTCCGAACCAACGGCGTATCGTTTGGGGGCTCATGTACTCTTCCGGGGCGACGGGCATCTGTCCGGCTATACCGGGGAATCGGCAGGAGTAACTGTAGGTGTGGAAGAACAGTCCCCAGCGGCGGCTCCAGCTCTCGTGTCCGCGTAGGTAGGGCAGTCCGGCCACTTCCTCGGAGGCGGGTACCATGCGGGCGGCGGTGTCGCTACGGGCAAATTTCCGGCGGGCAACGTAGTTGTGCGTTATAGAGTCGTTGAGGAAGCGGAATGTCCGGTTCCCGGGCAGGGGTTCGAGGCTCCAACTCCCGTCGGGTGCGAAGAGGTAGGGATGGCTGGAACGGTCCCCGGCTGCTGCGGTCTGTATATTGTCCTGAGTGCTCATGTTCTTCGCGGGTCTTTTGCCAAATATACGCATGAGCGGGACAAAAGTCAAAAGTTGCGGCAGTTTTTCATATTTTTGCGTTATGAATATCATGCAGATTTTTCCCGGTAAGGTCTGGGGCGGTGCCGAACAGTACGTGCTGGACTTGAGTTCTGCCCTGGAGAATGCGGGGCATCGGGTGGTGTATTTTGCCAGGGACAGTGCGGCTGTCAGGCGGAGGATGGACGGGGTGAGGCAGGTGCGGTACCTGAAATTCTCCGGAATGGCTGATTTACGCAGCATACGTGTGACGGCCATGGCTATGGCGGAGGAAGAGATAGATTTGGTTCATATTCACGAGACCCGTTTCGTGCCGATGGTATCGGAGGCTGTCCGCCGGAGCGGCCGCAGAGTCCGGGTCGTGCTTACCCGCCATATTGCCAGAGGCAGCAGGGTCAGTTTCTGGAACCGCCGGTATTTCCTCCGGCTGCACCGCATCATCTTTGTATCCGACCTTGCCCGGAGGCTGTGGACGGAGGCCAATCCATGGATGTCCGCCGAGCGCTGCCGGGTAGTGCACAACAGCATTCCTCCCTTAGCCGGCGGTATGGACTGCGAGCCGCTGCGGCTGCATTACGGTATCCCTGAGAACGTGCCTCTGCTGGTCTTTACTGGGAGGGTACGCCGCTCGAAAGGCTGTGCCGTGCTGGTCGAGGCTCTGGGACGGCTGCGGCATCTGCCGTTTCACATGGTGTTCATAGGGACGTGCAAGCCGGCGGATTATCACCGGGAGCTTAGTGCATTGGCCGTGCGCTGCGGAATAGGGGACAGAGTGTCATTCTACGGGTTCACCGACAGGGCCAGGCAGCTTATCCGCGGAGCCGATATCGGTGTGGCCCCATCCATTGTGCGGGAAGCCTGTCCGCTCTCTCCGATGGAGTTCATGCAGGCCGGCAAATGCGTGATAGCTACTGACAACGGAGCGCAGCCAGAATACATTGTCTCAGGGAAGGACGGCCTACTGGTTCCGCCCGGGGATGTGGATGCGCTCACCTCTGCCCTTGCATCGGTTCTGGAAGACAAGGCTCTGCGTCTGCGGCTGGGGCGGCAGGCCAGGGAGCATTTTGAGGCGGATATGAACTACAGCCGTTTCGTGCAGTCCGTTCTGAAAGTCTACCGGTAGCGTTTCGTGCAGATGCCTTCGAGCAGGCTCTGGATCCGGACCACTGTGTCGGGGTGCTGTGCAGCGACGTCGGTATGCTCGTCGGGGAGGCGGCGAGAAGTGTCGAAATAGTTTGTTTAATTTTCCATTTTTGAGATTCTCTGTTAAAGATAAATTCTAAATTTGTATTCAGCATAATTTTAGAACTGTGACCAATGAAAAAGATCAACCTATTACTGTCTCTCCTGCCGCTGGCTGCCATCTCGGCGAGTGCCTCGCCTGCCCCGGCGGAGACCCTTCACTTCCCTTATTATCCTTCTCTCTCTCCGGACGGGAAGGACATATATTTTTCCTACGACGGCGACATCTTCCGGGTCGGTGCGGACGGAGGTACTGCCATGCGCCTGGTATCTCTCGGGGGCAATGAGAATTACCCCGTAGTCTCCCCCGACGGCAGGCTGCTCGCTTTCTCCTCCGACATCAACGGCAACAATGATGTCTTCATCGTCCCCGTGGGCGGCGGCGAGGTGACCCGCCTGACCTGGCACGAGGCCAACGACTATCCTGTCGGTTGGTCCGCGGACTCGAAGACCGTCTATTTCGAGAGCAACCGCTCCAACGGCCGCACCGCCTATTCCGTGGGTGTGGACGGCGGCACTCCCAAGAAGCTCTTCGAGGGGTATTTCAACACTATCAGCAACATAGTCGAGAATCCCGCCACCGGCGAACTCTACTTCAACGAGTCGGGCGAGAGCGTCAACTATCCTACCCGCAAGCGCTATGTCGGCGACCACAACGCAGATATCGCGTCGTGGAATCCTGCTACATCGGAGTACCATCTGCTGACCTCCTGGGAGGGCAAGGACACCTGGCCGATGGTGGATCGCAGCGGCAACCTCTACTACGTGACCGACCAGTTCAACCAGGAGGCCAACATAGCCAAGTACGTGCCCGGAGGCGAGCCCAAGCAGCTGACCAAGTTCAGGCAGTCGGTGCAGTATCCCTCCATCAGTGATGACGGCTCGCGGATAGTATTCCTGCTGGACTACAAGATTACCTGCCTCGACCCCGCCACCGGCAAGGTTACCGAGCCGAAGATTACCGTGGCCGACAACGACACCGAGATGCGCCGCTCCTTCAAGGACCAGAAGCCCGCTTTCGTGGCCGTCTCTCCGGACGGGAAGAAGCTGGCCATGTCCGTCCGCGGCCTGCTCTACGTCTCCGATGCGGAAGGCAAGTACCTCAAGCTTCTGCCCACACCTGCCGACGAGCGCGTGGACGAGATAGTCTGGGCCGACAACAGGACCCTCTACTACTCCCGCACTGACAAGGGCTATGTCAACCTCTTCAAGATCGGAGCCGACGGCTCATCCGCCGAAAAGCAGGTCTACCGGGCCGAAGCCAACATCCAGTCCCTCACCCGTTCCCATAAAGGAGACAAGATAGCCTTCATCAGCGGCAGCCGCGAAGTGATGGTGCTCGACGTGGCCAAGGACAAGGCCCGCAAGATCGCCGACTCCCAGTTCTGGTCGTTCCGGAGCTACAGGATGAATTTCTCCTTCGATGACTCCTACCTGGCCTTCGAGGGCATGAACCTCTTCGAGGGGGATATCTTCATCTATTCCTTCAAGGACAAGAGCCTGCACAACCTTACCAACTCCGCTTCCTCCGAGGGTGCGCCGGTATTCTCCCCTGACGGGAAGAACCTCTACCTTACTGCCAATATCTACGGCTCGTCCTTCCCCCGCGGAGGCATGCGCGGTCAGCTCTACCGTCTGCCGCTGCAGCGCTACGACCAGGAGCCCTTTGCCTCTGATGTCTATGATGAGCTTTTTGCAGAAGTGGGCGCCGGGGACAGCACTGCCTCGGAGATGACCATTGACTACAAGGAGGTGTTCCGCCGCCTGGAGGAGATGCCTGAGAACGGATATTCGCCCTATGCTTTCCGCGACGGAGAGGACTCATGGCTGCTGTACACCCTCTCAGGAGCGGTGAAGGCCCTGAAGATATCCGACCCTGAGGCTGAACCGGCAGAGATAAAGGGCATTACAGGCCGGTGGGGATATTTTACCTGCTCTGACGAGGCTCCTTACTATATCAGCGGAGGCGACATCTACAAGATCAATCTCAGCCGCAGCAATGCCGACAAGGTCTCCATTTCGCAGGATGTGGAGAAGGACCTGGACGACGAGTTCCGCCAGATATTCTACGAGGGCTGGGCCGTGCTGGACCAGAACTTCTACGATGTCAACTTCCACGGCACCGACTGGAAGGCCAAGAGGGACTACTATGCCTCGCTGCTGCCCTACGTCAGGAGCCGGGAGCATCTGCGCACCCTGTTCAACGACATGCTCGGCGAGCTGAACTCCTCGCACCTGCGCTTCACTTCTTCCGGAGCCGAGGAGAATACTCCCAAGATCCGCACCACGTCCGCAGAGACCGGTATCATCTGGAGCAATGAGGATCCTTACGTTATCGACCGTATCCTGACCGATGCTCCGGCCAACAGCGTGGACATCGACATCCGTCCCGGCGACCGCCTCGTGGCTGTCGGAGGCGTGAAGGTGGACGCTTCGGCCAACAGGGAGAGCTACCTGGCCTCGGCAGTGCCTCAGGAAGAGGTGCTGATGACCTTCGAGCGCGGAGGCAAGGACTTCGACGTGAAGCTGCATACCGTTTCTTACGGCGAGGTGAAGAACATGCTGTACACCGAGTGGGAGGACCAGCGCCGCGCCATGGTGGATGAGCAGACCGACGGCCGCGTGGCCTATATCCATCTGAGGGACATGACAGATGGCTCGCTCTATCCGTTCCTGATGCAGATGCACACCGATGCCGTGAACCGTGACGCCCTGATTCTGGACCTCCGTTACAACAACGGCGGCAACGTGCACCACGAGGTACTCGACTTTCTCCGCCAGCAGGAGCATTTCCGCTGGAGCTACAGGGATTTCGAGCCCAACTCCCATCCCAATGTCACCCCTGCCGACAAGCCTATCGTAGTGCTTGTCAACGAGCGCAGCCTCAGTGATGCAGAGGTGACTTCCAACGGTATCAAGACCCTTGGTATAGCCAAGATCGTGGGTACGGAGACCTACCGCTGGATTATCTTCACCTCCGGGGTATCCTTCGTGGACGGTTCCTACAGCCGTCTGCCGGCATGGGGATGCTACTCCCTCAAGGGCGAGGACCTTGAGGCTACCGGTGTGGCTCCGGACATCTATGTGCGCAACACCTTTACAGACCGCATGTATGGCCGCGATCCTCAGCTCGATACAGCCATCGAGGAGATTCTGAAAGAACTGGCGGCCGATAAGTAGGCCCTGGTTGTTGCAGGTAACTGAAAGGCCGGTCGGGATATGCGTTCCTGACCGGCCTTTTCTGTATAACTGTCCAAAAGGGCATAAAAAAGAGGCACCCCTCTGCTACAATAGGTACCCCTTCCTTGTGTACTAAAACCTAAACCTATTACATAGATGCAGGTCCCGCTGTTTTTGTTGCACGGAAAGTGAAAAATTTTTAAAAAATTTTCGAAAGGGTGCGTCGGGTGGGGAGAGCGGTGATGAAAAGGCCGATGAGGGCGATGCCGGCGAGGGTGATGAGGATGTCGCCGGGCTTGATGACGACGGGGTAGTACTCGACTACGAAGCTGCCGGGCATGCGGATGACACCGACGTGCTGCTGGATGAGGCATAGGATGATGCCGACGGCCAGGCCGATGACGGCTCCGAGCAGGATGATCATCCAGCCCTCGTCGAAGAAGATGCGGCGGATCAGGGCCGGACGGGCTCCGAGGTGCTGGAGGGTGGCGATGTCGTCCCGCTTCTCGATGATGAGCATGGTAAGGGAGCCGAAGACGTTGCAGGAGACCACGATGATGATGAAGAGCAGAAT
>DVHI01000002.1 GCA_018712275.1 Candidatus Coprenecus avistercoris
CCGCAAAATTGCGGCGTTTTTTTATATTTGTACTCCAAAGTCATCAATCTAATATGGACAAACTCGCAAAATACATCATCATAGCAGGAGCCACAGCCATAGTACTCTTTCTAGGCTGGTATTTCCGCACGGTACTGCTCTACATCGCCATAGCTGTAGTTATCTCCTTGATCGGCAAGCCCATAGTAAAAGTCCTTACTTCCCTCCGCATCAAGGGAGTCCATCTCCCGCGATGGCTGGCCGCAGGCCTGACACTCGCCCTTATCGTATGTGTATGCCTCTCACTCTTCCTACTTCTGGCTCCGATGATAGGCCAGTTCATACACCTCATCAACAACATGAACCTAAGTTCTCTGGGCACTCAGGTATACGAACCGTTGGAGAAGCTCAATGAATTCATAGTCAAGTCCATCCCTTCTATTGATCCGAATTTCAGAATAGAGCTGTACCTTTTTGACTACATCCGCGACTTCATCAACATCAACACCTTCTCAAACATCATAGTCTCACTGGCCTCATTCATAGCAGATTTCGGCATAGCCGTATTCTCCGTCATTTTCATAGCCTTCTTCCTGCTCATGGAGAACGGCCTCATCACCGACCTGCTTACGTCCATCGTTCCCGACCGCCTGGAGGAGAACGTCCGCAGGGCTACAAAATCCATCAACTCACTGCTCTCCCGCTACTTCGTCGGCATATCCCTGGAATCTCTGTTCGTTGCGACCCTCAACAGCATCGGTCTCATATTCATCGCCAAGATGGACCCGCAGCTGGCCATAGTCGTCGGATTCGCTTCGGGCATACTCAACATCATACCCTACCTGGGCCCCTTCATCGGAGATCTGCTGGCAGTAGTCATGGCCCTAATCTTCCACATCAACACAGGTGTAGAGATGCCGCTGCTTATTTATCTGATCATCGTACTGGCCATATTCATCGTCACACAGTTTATCGACAACTACGTCTTCCAGCCCCTGATTTACTCCAACAGCGTCAAGGCACATCCCCTCGAGATATTTCTGATCATCCTCATAGCCGGCCAGATAAGCGGTGTCTTCGGCATCCTGATAGCCGTTCCCCTGTACACCGTCCTCAGAGTCATAGCCAGCGAGTTCCTATCCGGTTCCAAATTCGTCCAGCGCATCACCCGCAACATCAAATAAAAAAGCTGTGCCGGCATGCATCCGGCACAGCTCTATGTGCTTATTCCTGCGTCTGAGGATTACTCTACACCCTCGGTTGCAAGATACTGGTTGTACTTCTCATAACCCTCGGCATACTTGGCATCACGGGTACGGAACCTGAAGTAAACCTGCTTCAGAGCGCTGGCTACAGCTATCTTCACGTCCTTGTCCTCGGTCATGTTAAAGGCCTTCTCGAAGGGTTCAATGGACATTTCGAGATACTTCTCGAACTCCTTCTGGAGTGCGTCATATCCCTCTACATCGTTGATGTCAAGAGCATTCATCTTGTCCTGAATAGCGATTGCCTCATCGAAATAGGTGTTGCCTACAGAGTACACGCCGTATACGTAGTTGGGATCTATCTCTGAAGAGCGGTAGTAGCATTTAACAGCATTCTCGATATCACCGAGTCCTTTGTATACATTACCTTCGGCATATACCAGAGAGGCATTCTTAGGCTCATTGGCCTGTGCAGACTTGATCAGGTCGAGAATCTTCTGAGGATCGTCGTTGGTCTCCATATAGAGGTTGATCAGGGACACGAGCACTGACTGGCTGGAAGGATACTTGGCAAAAGCCTCGTTGAGATACTTCTTGGCGAGGTCGGTGTTGCCCTCGGACTTGGCTATCTCAGCGAGGGAAGCTGCAACGTCTCCGGCCTGGTCATAGCCGATGGCAAGGCACTCCTCATAATACTTCTTGGCTTTCTCTGTGTTACCTATAGCATTGTAGGCCACGCCGGTATAGTAAACGATCATGCTGTCTATACCATTGACCACGGGATTCTCGCTGCAAGGAAGAGACTCTTCGAAATAGTAGGCAGCTTTCTCCACGTTACCCAAAGTATAATAACTCATAGCGTCGTTCACAAACTTGTCACGGAGCTGAATCAGTTTCTCGCTCAGCACTTTCGCCTTAGAGCCCTTGGCATCCACCTCGGCAGCCTTGAGATAAGCGTCGCGGGCCTGAACCAACAGGTCCTCGTCCATGATAGGCTTCGTGATGATTACCATCTCCAGTACATCGGCGGAGTTGTAGTAAAGATCACGGAACTCATAGTGCTCGAGAGAGTAGGCTGCGCCATTGAGCTGCACCTGCTCCTGAGACAGGGGCTTGCCGCCGCCCAGAAGCATGGATTCAGTCTTTGAGATACCGATCCACTGGTCTCCGAAGAGGGCATTGTAAGCATTCAGAAATGCGTCACCATACTTAATCCAAGTAGTGGGATTGGCTGCCTTCTTCTCGTTTTCAGTTGCGGCTTTAGCCTTGTCTATAGAAGAAAGCAATTGATCTTTGTTCTGTGCTCCGGCGGTAAGCGCTACTGCCAGCATAGCAACGGTCAATAAAATCTGTTTCATGATTCTTTTGAATAAAGTTGTTTGTTTTATGTGTTTAGTGTTTCTATTTCATTCTACAGTTCTTCTCCTGTCTCCTGAGCCTTCTCCTCGCTCTTGTTCACCACACAGACAGCTGCGATGGTATCTCCCTCACGCAGATTGATCAGCTTGACTCCCTGAGTGGCGCGTCCGGCCACACGGATATCGGAAACCGGGACGCGGATGGTGATGCCAGACTTATTGATGATCATGAGGTCATTCTCGTCGGTGACCATCTTTATGGCTATCAGCTCGCCTGTCTTCTCAGTGATATTGAGGGTCTTCACGCCCTTGGCCCCGCGGCTGGTCACACGGTAGTCCTCCAGCGGGGAGCGCTTGCCGTAACCGTTGGCGCTGACCACCATGATATTGCCCTGTGTCTCGCCTTCCGCAGGTACAGCCGCACATACCATACCTATCACCTCGTCGTCGTCCTCGATGCTGATGCCGCGTACTCCTGATGCCGTACGTCCGATGGAGCGGGCGTCCGACTCATGGAAGCGCACGCACTTGCCCTTGCGGGCCGCCAGCAGGATCTCGTTGTTTCCGTCGGTGAGCACGGCCTCAAGCAGTCCGTCTCCGTCCTTTATCGTTATGGCATTCACGCCCTTCTGACGGGGACGGGAATATGCCTCAAGCAGAGTCTTCTTGATGACACCGCGCTTTGTGGCCAGTACTATGTAGTGGCTGTTAATATACTCTTCATCACTGAGATTACCCACATTGAGGTAAGCGCATACATGGTCATCGGCCTCGATGCTGATGACGTTCTGTATCGCACGGCCCTTGGAAGCCTTGGTTCCCTCGGGTATCTCGTACACCTTGAGCCAGTAGCACTTGCCCTTGTCCGTGAAGAAGAGCATGGTGCTGTGGGTATTGGCCACGTAGATATGCTCTATGAAGTCCTCGTCCTTGGTGGTACTGCCCTTGGAGCCCACGCCGCCGCGGTTCTGGAGGCGGTACTCTGTCAGAGGGGTACGCTTGATATAGCCGGAGTGGGAAATGGTGATGACCACGTCCTCGTCGGCGTAGAAATCCTCGGGGTTGAATTCATCGGCAGAAGGTACGATCTCGGTCCTGCGGGGATCTCCGTATTTTTCCTTGAGTTCCTGAGTCTCCTGCTTGATAAGGGCATACTGCAGGGACTCGTCGGCCAAAAATGCGGTGAGCTCCTCGATCAGAGCCACCACTGCATCATAGTCGGCACGCAGCTTCTCACGGTCCATACCGGTGAGCTGTCCCAGACGCATTTCCACGATAGCACTGGCCTGTATCTCTGTGAAGCCCAGCTGTGTGCATAGTGCATCTCGGGCATCCTGACGGCTTCTTGAAGCCCTGATCAGGGATATCACTTCGTCGATGATGTCGATGGCCTTGAGCAGACCAGCCAGTATGTGCTCGCGCTTGCGGGCCTCGTTGAGGTTGAACTGGGCGCGGCGAACCACCACGTTGTGGCGGTGACGGACGAAATACTTGATGAGCTGCTTGAGATTGAGCAGGCGGGGACGTCCGTCCACCAGGGCGATGTTGTTGACAGAGAAGCTGGACTGCAGGGATGTCAGTTTGAAGAGGGTGTTGAGCACCACATTGGCCACAGCACCCATCTTGAGCTTGATAACGATGCGCATACCCTTGCTGTCGCTCTCGTCGTTGATATATGCAATCCCTTCTATCTTCTTATCCTCCACCAGTTTTGCGATATACTCTATCATCTCCCGCTTGTTCACCATATAGGGAATCTCGGTAACCACTATCACCTCCCTGCCGGAAGGCTGTACCTCGATCTCGGTCTTCGAACGGATGACTATGCGGCCGCGTCCTGTCTCGAATGCGTCGCGGATGCCGGCCAGACCCTGGATGATACCTCCTGTAGGGAAGTCCGGACCTTTTATATAATGCATCAGTTCGTCAACGGTAATGTCATTGTTGTCTATATAGGCACAGATAGCGTCGGCTACTTCTCCGAGATTATGGGGCGCCATGTTGGTGGCCATACCCACGGCGATGCCCGAAGAACCGTTGAGCAGCAGCAGAGGAGCCTTTGAGGGAAGCACGACGGGTTCCTTGAGAGTCTCGTCGAAGTTAGGGGTAAAATCCACAGTATCCTTATCCATGTCCTCCAGACACTCCTCGGCAAGCCTGCGGAAACGGGCCTCAGTATAACGCATCGCTGCAGCCGGATCACCGTCGACAGAACCGAAGTTACCCTGGCCGTCCACGAGCATGTACCTCATGCTCCAGTCCTGGGCCATACGGACCATAGCCTCGTACACACTGGAGTCTCCATGGGGATGATATTTACCCAGCACCTCGCCCACGATACGGGCTGACTTCTTGTGCGGAGAGCCGGAAGTAAGTCCGAGGTCGTACATTCCGTACAACACTCTGCGGTGCACCGGTTTAAGACCATCTCTGACATCGGGCAGGGCCCTGGCTACGATAACGGACATAGAATAATCGATATACGCCGTTTTCATCTCCGTCTCGATATCGACCTGCACTATCCTGCCGTGATTTATTTCTTCATTCTCTATCATATCACGCTTTTACAAAACAAAATGCTAAAATACTCAAAATTTTGTAACTGCAAGCAGTAAATTTATTCAAAATATGATTATTTTAGTGCCCCAAAACTGCAAAGACTTATGCGCGAACTCAATATACTGGACAAAATACTTGAATATGCCCGCGAGGAAGCCGTCAGGACCGGGTGGATGAGCATTACCCCCGAGCATCTGGTCCTCGGAATGATAAGACACGGGGACAATGAGGCATGCCGCTTCCTCACCGACAGCGGCCTCTCCCTGGCCCGGCTCAAGTCAATGATACTGGACGAGATAGACCGCGGATGCTCCGTGCCGTACCGGGACACCGGACAGATCAGGCCGGACGCCGCGCTCCAGCACATCCTCAACACAGCCGCAGGCATACTGCACTCCCCGAAAGCCTCCCAGATACCGGACACCATGGTGCTGCTGAGCATCATCCTGAAAGAGGACAACTCTGTCACCTCCGATATTGTCCTGGATATGGGCCTGGACTTCAATGACCGCTACGCCACCATTCCGGGAGACAGGTACGACGACCCGCTTCCGGAAGATGACCTGGACATGGACTACGGGGACCCCGGCCGCGGCCGGACAGAGTCCCCCGAGGAGATACTCGCCAGATTCGGCACCGACCTCACTGCCGCGGCCGCCGACGGCACCCTAGACCCTGTGACCGGAAGGGACAGGGAGATAGACCGGGTCATAGAGATTCTCTGCCGGAGGAAGAAGAACAACCCCATGATAGTCGGAGACCCCGGAGTCGGCAAGACAGCCCTGGCCGAAGGCATTGCACGGAGGATAGCCGACAGGAATGTCCCCCTCGACCTGATGCACAAGAAGATCATCTCCATTGACCTGGCCGCGATGGTGGCCGGCACCAAGTTTCGCGGAGACTTCGAGGAACGGCTGCGCAAGGTCCTGGACGCGGTACAGGCCGACCCCGACAGAATCCTCTTCATAGACGAGATACACAACATAGTGGGAGCCGGCGGAGGAGGAGGTGCAATGGACGCCGCCGCCATCATCAAGCCGGCACTGTCCAGGGGCGGATTCCAGTGCATCGGCACCACCACATCCGACGAATACCGTAAGATCATCGAGAAAGACGGAGCCCTCGCCCGCCGGTTCCAGAAAGTGACGGTGGACCCGCCCTCCGACACCATGACCCTCAGGATACTCGAGGAACTCAAGCCGCATTACGAGCAGTTCCACAACGTGACATATACCCCGGAGGCCGTCAGCGCCTGCATCTCCCTCTCCAACCGCTACATCACCTCGCGGCACCAGCCCGACAAGGCCATCGACGTCATGGACGAGGCAGGAGCCGCTGTGCACATGGGACACAGTATGCCCGACCGCAGCATCATGGAGATGGGACAGAAACTCAAGGAGCTCCGGAAGGTAAAACGGGAGCACCTGGAAAACAGCGACTTCGAAAAAGGCGCCAAGGCCATGAAACAGGAACTCGAGCAGCAGGAAAAGCTGGACCAGGCCACAGAGCGCCTCAAGGACAGGGCCGGCCGCCGCAAAGCCGTCGTCACCGAGAGCGAGATCATGCGCACAGTATCGGTCATGACCGGCATACCGGTAGAGAAAATGGCTGCCTCCGAGACCTCCCGCCTCGCCGGTCTCCGCCAGATTCTCAGCCGGAAAATCATCGGGCAGGACGAGGCCGTGGACAAGGTGGTCCGCGCCATCTCCCGCAACCGGGCCGGACTCCGGGACCCAGGCCGCCCCATCGGCTCCTTCCTCTTCCTGGGTCCCACAGGCGTGGGCAAGACCCATCTGGCCAAGACCCTGGCGGCACAGCTCTTCGACACCGGCGATGCCATCATCCGCCTGGACATGAGCGAGTACATGGAGAAGATATCCGTTACCAGGCTCATAGGAGCCCCTCCGGGATATGTCGGCTACGACGAAGGCGGCCAGCTCAGCGAGAGAGTCCGACAGAAACCTTACTCAGTAGTGCTTCTCGACGAGATAGAGAAAGCCCATCCGGACGTATTCAACATCCTGCTGCAGATCCTGGACGAGGGACGCCTGACAGACAGCAACGGCCGCATCGTGGACTTCCGCAATACGGTCATCATCCTCACCTCCAACATAGGCAGCCGGGACATAAAGGACTTCGGCCGCGGCATCGGCTTCGGTTCCTCCGGAGAGATCTCGCAGCAGCATCAGAAAGCCCTGATTGACAAGGCGCTCGGACGGTCATTCACCCCCGAGTTCCTCAACCGCCTCGACGAGACCGTATATTTCCGCAGCCTCACCCGCGCAGATATGTCCTCCATCCTCGACATCGAGCTGGAGACCCTCCACAAGCGTGTCGCACAGGCCGGCTACAGCCTCCATCTAAGCACCCGAGCACGGGAATTCCTCTGCGATAAGGGATACGACCCATCCTACGGCGCACGCCCCCTCAAAAGAGCGTTACGCCGCTACCTCGAGGACCTCATAGCCGAGACCGTAATATCCGGCCTCAAGCCATCCTCCCGCATCTCAATCGATGTCAATGAGGACAATACCGCCCTCACCGTCACCGGCAATGCGAAGAAAAGCGGACTGAAAATACTGCTGCCCGAGAAAAAGGCCGCATCGCGGAAAGAAGAGCCCGCGCACTGAAACTATCAGAACTGAAATACCCGGACAAACTTCCGGCTGCCCAGATTGAAGATCCTGGCCATGCCGTCCGTCTCCCCCGCCAGATGGCGGAAGCGGCGGTCGCTCCGGATTTTCCCCTCATGCACCCTCATCCCGCCGTCTACGGTGCAGAGAAATGCCACCGGCGGCCGGTATCCGCAATCCTCAAAGCCCAGCCTGACGTAGGAACGGCCGTCGTACCACTCCAGGTCCGCGTAGGTCATCACCTCCAGCGGTCCTGCCGTACCCTCCTGCCTCCTCGCCTCCACGAAAGCCTCCAGCAGCCGCCCCATTCCCCCGGTCACCCGCAGATCACGGACAGAGGCATACCGGACCCATTCATAGGATAAATACGGCCCGCAGGACAATGCCCCGTCCTCCATCATTCTGCCATCCGAAAACAGAGCCACCGCCACCAGCTGCGGAGTCAGGTCCATCGGAGCCTCCGTCCGCCCCGTAGAGCGCTTGCGGAACAGCCCCAGGCGGAACGGAGCCTTTGCAGCCCCGTAGACATGGTTGTGCTCCAGAAAAGCCGCCGCCGTCTCCGCATCGATCCGGCGCACCGTGCAGTTCCGGGCGAACACCCTCTGTCCCCCTCCCATCCGCACCCTGAGCATCGCACGGACCAAGGGCCCCGAGCCCCTCCAGCGGTCCTCATAAAGAAATACCAGGTCTCCGGCCCCGGACTCCTCCCCCGCCCTCACGATATCCTCCACCGTCCCGCCTTCAGAAAAATAATCCATAGGCACCATCACCACAGCCAGCCCTTCCTCCCCGCAGCGCAGCACATTCAACCCGCCGATGCACATGCAGGCCACCATACCCTTCATACCCTTCATACCCTTCATACCCTTTAGGCACCCGGCCGTATCATTGTCCACCTGCCTGGCCACACCTGTCCCGGGAGCCATACAGCACTCCCCGCCGGCATCACTGACACATCCTCTTATAAAATCCAGTATTTCCCTTTCAAAAACTCTCATGCCGCAAAATTACAACAGCTTCACATATTTTTTTGATTTTTCAATCTTTTTAACTACTTTTGCGGCCCATTACGACTAAGATCTGCTAGCTCAGTTGGTAGAGCACAACACTTTTAATGTTGGGGTCTTGGGTTCGAGCCCCAAGCAGATCACAGAAAGAAAAGCCAAAAGCGGCAACAAAAAGCAAGTCCTGCAAATCAATATTTTGTGGGACTTTTTATTGCCCTTTGGCGACCTTGACCGCCCCCAAAAAACAGCCCGTTACGTGAAGTTGCCGCAAATTGTCGACTTGAAAAAAAG
>DVHI01000015.1 GCA_018712275.1 Candidatus Coprenecus avistercoris
TCAGAGTATTGTGCGAGGGCAACATATACCGGATCTTCTGCTGCCTTGATGAAGGGTACGTAGTCGTGCTGTTCCATGGCTTCCAGAAAAAGACGCAAAAAACGCCCTCCGCGGAAATCAGAAAGGCAAGAGGCATAATGATGGAATATTTTGAATCTAAAGGCATATGAATATGACTACTGAAGAAAAGAACAACGCAATACTAAACTCCGGGGATGACTACGAAGAGATACTTGACATCCAGTATGGGAAGAAAGGAACCCCCGGACGCGACGCCTTCGACCGCGACGCCGAAGCATTCATTCTCGCCGAGCGTCTGAAACAGGAACGCCTCAATGCCGGACTGACCCAGGAACAGCTCGCTGCCAGGATAGGTACGAAAAAGTCCTACATCTCGCGCATCGAAAACGGCAAGACAGACGTACAGCTGTCCACCCTCTTCAAAATCTTTCAGGGCCTCGGAAAGCGGGTCAGCATCACCATCCTGTAACTGACACGTATCCAGTCTCACCGGTCTGCCCTGCGTCTTTCTGGAAATGCCCGCACACCCCGAATCCGCAACTAATTGACAATCAGCACTTAGCCAAACGGCATGGTGCTTTCATCCGTTTTGAAACCGGACCAAAGCACAAGCATGTTTCGTAAATCCCTGATTATCCAGTCTTTACACAAAGACCCCGTGCGAACGATTCAATTTAGTTCACTCGGTCCGGCACGGTTTCACTCGGTCCCGCACAATCCCGCACGATCCCGCACGGTCTCACCCGCTCTCACCCGAAAGCACTCAGCCTCGCCCAAAATCACCCGACCCGACAGCACCCAGAGACAAAACGCAGTAGACGAACAACCGCAACGGCACCGAATCGCGGGAAACGCTGCCGTTGCGGTAAAATATAAGAACCCAATAGTTCCAAAGACCGCAACCACCCAGCCTACTGCAGTGTCCCGGCAAAACGGTCGATCCGCTCGCGGGCGTAGTCTTCGGTGATTTTGAAGGTCTTGCGGCCGCTGCCTGGGAGGTCGTACATCGGGTCCATCATGATGGCCTCGCAGATGGAGCGGAGACCGCGGGCACCGAGTTTGTACTTCAGGGCGGTGTCTACGATAAGGTCCAGGACGGCTGGCTCGATGGTGAGCTTCACTCCGTCCAGCTCGAAGAGGTGCACGTACTGGCGCACCAGGGCGTTCTTCGGCTCGGTGAGAATACGGCGGAGGGCGTCGCGGTCCAGGGGGTCGAGGTAGGTCACAATGGGCAGACGGCCCACTATCTCGGGTATCAGGCCATAGGCCCGCAGGTCCTGGGGCGCAATGTAGCGCAGGAGGTTGTCACGGTCAATATGGCTCTTCTTCTCCTGGGCTCCGTAGCCTACCACGCGGGTATTCAGGCGCTGGGCAATCTTCTTCTCTATTCCCTCGAAAGCACCTCCGCAGATAAAGAGGATGTTGGTCGTGTTGACCGGTATCATCTTCTGCTCCGGATGCTTGCGGCCTCCAGCAGGGGGCACGTTGACGATGCTGCCCTCCAGAAGTTTCAGCATGGCCTGCTGCACTCCTTCTCCGGACACGTCACGGGTAATGGAAGGGTTGTCGCTCTTGCGGGCGATCTTGTCTATCTCATCGATGAAGACAATGCCCCTCTCGGCCCTGGCCACATCGTAATCGGCAGCCTGCAGGAGGCGCGAGAGGATGCTCTCGACATCCTCGCCCACATAGCCGGCCTCCGTAAGCACGGTGGCGTCGACTATAGCGAAAGGCACATTGAGCATCCGGGCAATAGTCCTGGCCAACAGAGTCTTTCCTGTACCGGTAGGACCTACCAGCAGGATATTGGACTTCTCCAACTCCAGGTTCTCAAGAGCCGCTTTCTCGGCATCGAGCACCTTATCGGCCTCGCTTTTGCCGCGTCCCTTGGCTTTGCCGGAAGCCGAGGCCTCCGCAGCCTTACGGGCAAACGCCTCGTTGATACGCTTGTAATGGTTGTAAACTGCTACCGCCAATGACTTCTTCGCATCCCCCTGCCCTATCACATACTGGTCCAGGAATGCGGTAATCTGACGCGGAGTCACCTCCAGAGCCTCGCACGAAGGGGCCTTGCCCGGCTCATGCAGCGCATTTCCGGAAGCAGGGTCGGCGAATATCTCGTCCCCGAAGATGGAACGCACATACTCCGACACCTTGATGGCGCAGTCCACACAGATGGAACTTCCGCCTCCCTGCAGCAGCATTTCCACCTCATTGGAGGTACGCCCGCAGAAGACACACCTGTCTACTTTCTTCTTATCGCTCATTTATCGTTATTTTGCAGGACGGGAAAGAATGTTGTCTGCCATACCGTAGGCAACAGCCTCGGAAGCCGTCATCCAGTAGTCACGGTCGGCATCCTTGGTAATCTTCTCTATGCTCTGTCCGGAGTGTCTGGAAATAATGTCATAGAGCTCGCCCTTGAGTTTCTTTATCTCGGCGGCGGCTATCTCAATGTCGGAGGCCTGTCCCTCGGCCCCGCCCATGGGCTGGTGGATCAGCACCCGGGAATGGGGCAGCACGGAACGCTTGCCGTGGGCACCTGCCGTCAGCAGTACAGCGGCCATCGAAGCGGCCATGCCAGTACAGATGGTTGCCACGTCAGGGCCGACTAGCTGCATGGTGTCATAGATACCGAGGCCGGCATAGACCATTCCACCGGGAGAGTTGATGTAGATCTGGATGTCGGCTGAAGAGTCGGTGGACTCCAGAAACAGGAGCTGGGCCTGGATGATGTTGGCCACGTCGTTGTCAATACCCACCCCGAGGAAGATGATACGGTCCATCATCAGGCGGGAGAACACGTCCATCTGGGCGACATTGAGCTGGCGCTCCTCAATGATGGTGGGGTTGATGTAACCGGAGCACACATTGGAATATGAGCTCAGACGGGCTGAGCTCATACCAAGGTGCTTTACTGCGTATTTTTCAAATTCTGAAGATGCCATGCCGCAGGATTACTCGTTCATCTTGCGGAGGTCGGCGGAGCTGATCTCCTTGTTGTCTATGGTGACGGTCTTGCGGACAAATGCCAGCACGACGTTCTCCTGGGCCTTCTCGGCGATGCGGCGGCCCTGCTTGTCATCGGCCAGAATATTGGCGGCGTAGCCCTTCAGATGCTCCTCGGGCACGTTGTTCAGGCCGTACATTGCGAACTGGTAGCGGGCCAGCTTCAGGGCCTCTGCGTTCAGATCCTCCTTGGTCACCTCGAGCTTGTTGTCGCTCATGATGCGTCCCTCGACGGTCTGCCACTTGAAATCCTTGATGAAGGCGGGAAAGTCCTTGTCGATGTCCTCCTTGGAGAACTTGCCCTCATTGACCTGATACAGCCACCTCTTGAGGAAGTCCTCGGACACCTTGATGTCCGCCTTGTTCATCAGGTACTCGCGGGCGTCGAGCATGAAGCGGTAATCGCTCTCCTGCCTGAGCTCCTCGGTCATCTTCTCGGTCAGGGCTGCGTCAAACTCAGCCTCATCATGCACCTTGTCGGGACCGAAGAGGGTGTCGTACAGCTCCTTGCCGGGCACTGCGTCCACATAGTTCTTCACCTCCTTAACAGTCAGGTGCCATACAGGCTCCATACCTGCGAGCTCCTCTTTCTTCACGCGGAGCATGGCTGCGCGGTCGGCCTCGTTGGGGAAGGTCTCGACCACATTCACATCCATCTCATCCCCGGCCTTCTTGCCCAGAAAGAGAGCCTTGGCCTCCTCGTGCAGCACGTTCATGGCGATATAGGAGGCATCCACCTTCTTCTCGCCCTGCACCATGTCGGCTACAACGAAATCTCCGTCCTTCACCTCGTCGCAGTTCTCCAGACGGGCGTACTGCTTGTAGATGTTCTTCTTGTACTCCTCCTTCTCGGCGTCGGTCAGAGTAACATTATAATAAGGTATGTGGTCCTCTGTGCTCAGGCTGATCTCAAACTTCGGGGCCAGGGCGATATCGAAGGTGAAGTCAAACTCCTCACCGCCGTCGAAATCGTTCTTGCCCTCGGCGTCCTCCACGGGAAGGGGCTCGCCGATGACCGTGAGCTTATGTTCTTCGATGTAGTTATTGAGACTGTTGGAAATCAACTCATTGATAGCCTCAACCAGAGCCTGTCCGCCATGTATCCTCTCTATCAGGGACATGGGAGCCATGCCCTTTCTGAATCCGCGGATCTCCGCATTGCGGCGGAACCTGTTGAGAATTTTCTTCCTGCTTTCTGCGTAGTCGTCCTTGACAAAATGGAATGACAGTCTTATCGTCAGTCCGTCATTTACTAATTCTTTTACTTCCATATCGATTGTATATTATTTTTCAAAATTGTAAAAGTCCGCAAAAGTAAATAAAATCCTCAATTTTACAAAAGAATGAACTATATTTGCCTATTCTATAACAAATTTAAGACGCTAAGATATGAGACAGAAAATCGTAGCCGGCAACTGGAAAATGAACACCCTCATCGAAGAGGGAGCCGCACTTGCAAAGAACATCGCAGACAGAATCAATGAAGTCCCTTCGGACGTACAGCTCATACTCGCCCCCCCGTTCACCCATCTCGACCGAGTAAACGGCATCATCAAGGGCACCGCAGCCGCCCTCTCGGCCCAGAACTGCGCGGACAAGGACAAGGGCGCATACACCGGAGAGGTATCGGCGGCCATGCTCGCCTCTGCAGGATGCAAGTATGTGATCCTCGGCCACTCGGAGCGCAGGGAGTACTACCACGAGACCTCCGCCACCCTCAACGACAAGATGGCCCTCGCCCTTGCCAACGGCCTGAAACCCATATTCTGCGTAGGTGAAAAGCTCGAGGAGCGCGAGGCAGGCAGGCATTTCGAGGTAGTCGGAGCGCAGATCCGCGAGGTCATCTTCAACCTCAGCCCCGAACAGCTCGCACAGGTGGTCATCGCCTACGAGCCCGTATGGGCCATCGGCACCGGCAAGACCGCCACATCGGACCAGGCCCAGGAGATTCACGCATTCATCCGCAAGACCCTGGCAGAGAAGTACGGAGCCCTCTCCGAGGAGATTTCGATCCTCTACGGAGGCAGCTGCAAGCCCTCCAACGCCCGCGAGCTCTTCGCCCAGAAGGACATCGACGGCGGCCTGATCGGAGGCGCATCCCTCAAGGCGGATGACTTCATCGCCATCGCACAGAGCTACTAAGCAGCCCGGTACGCCTATGGAATATATCGAAGTATCGATCGAGATCACTCCCTTTCAGGATGACTACGCCGAGATAGTGACCGCCGAGATATCAGACCTCGGCTTCGAGAGCTACCTCACCGAAGAGCCTTACCTGAAAGCCTATATTCCCAGGGAGCAATTTAAGGAACCTCACCTGAAGACCGTCCTGAGCCTCATACCTCAGACCGACTTCAAGGTGAGGTATTCTTTGGCCCTGATACCTGAGCAGAACTGGAACGCCCTCTGGGAGTCCTCCTTCGAGCCGGTGGTCATCGACGGCCGCTGCACGGTCAAGGCATCCTTCCACAAGGGCCTGCCGCGCACCAAGTACACCATAGTCATCGACCCCAAGATGGCCTTCGGTACCGGACATCACCAGACCACTACCCTCATCATCAAGTCGATGCTCGCCCACGAGAAGGACATCCGCGGGCTGCAGGTCCTCGACATGGGCTGCGGCACCGGCATCCTCTCCATTCTGGCAGCCAAGATGAAGGCGGCCGTCCCCGTACATGCCATCGACATCGACCCCACGGCAGTGCGCTCGGCAAGGGAAAATGCCCGCCGCAACCGCACCGGCGACCGCATCCACACCCTCTGCGGGGACGCATCCCTCATCCAGGCAGGCAAATACGACCTGATCCTGGCCAATATCAACCGCAACATCATCCTCGAGGACCTCTCCACCTACGCCCGGGGCATGAAGCCCGGGGCACTGCTGATAACCAGCGGGTTCTATGAGGAGGACTGCGCCATGATAGAAGCGGAGGCCGTCCGTCAGGGGCTGGAGCCCCTAGGCTCGGACAGCCTGGAGCGCTGGGCCACCGTCACATTCCGCAAATTACCGTTCAACCAATAATCCAAACCTCAACAAACACCAACAGCGTATGAAAAGAATATTCTGTCTGATCGCATCGGCCGCGCTGGCTCTGTCAGCCGCAGTACAGCTCCATGCAGCCGCGTCCGCCGATGACACCCCCCTGTGGATGAGATATCCAAAAATCTCTCCTGACGGCAGCAAGATTGCATTCTCCTATCAGGGCGATATCTACTATGTGCCCGTAGCTGGAGGCGAAGCCGTCCGACTGACATCTACCGATGCCTTTGAATCCCAGCCCGTATGGTCCAATGACGGCAAGACAGTCGCCTTTGTATCCGACCGCCTGGGCGGACTGGACATCTACACCGTAAGTGTTGACGGAGGCAAAGCCACCCGCCTTACCACCCACTCAGGGCAGGAGACCCTTCTGACATTCTCTCCTGACGACCAGTACATCTATTTCGCAGCATCCATCCAGGACCCTGCATCCAGCATCACCTGGAGCGGCGGCACCTGGTCCGAGGAGCTCTACCGCGTCAAGACTACAGGTGGACGTCCCGAGCAGGTAATCGCCACTCCCGCCTACGGCATCAGCTTTGACACCGACGGAAAGTCCTTCCTCTACTACGACCGCAAGGGCAGCGAGAACATCTGGCGCAAGCACCACACCTCGTCCATTGCCCGCAACATTTTCTACTACAATGCCGCTGACGGCACCCACACCCAGGTGACCACTAACCCCGGAGAAGACCGCGACCCTATTTTCTCCGGTGACGGCAAGATGGTCTTCCTGAGCGAGCGCGACGGAGGTTCATTCAATGTCTATGAGGCCTCTGTAGATGACGCCGAGCATGCCGTAGCCCTGACCTCTTTCACCAAACACCCCGTCCGCTTCCTAAGCCGCGCCGACAACGGTACCCTCTGCTTCGGATTCCACGGTGAGATCTACACCCTGACTCCCGGCGGACAACCCTCGAAAGTCAATATCAGCATCCTCAATGACAATGCCAACCACCCCGAGGAACTCCGCCAGACCAGTGCCACCGAGATAGCCATATCGGATGACGGCGAGGAAATCATCCTCTCCAGCCGCGGCGAGGTATTCGCCACCACCGGCGAATTCAGCACCACCAGACAGATTACCAGGACTGCAGCCGCCGAGCAGGGCATCACGGTAGCACCCGATGGCAGCGCCATCATCTACGCCTCCGAGCGCACCGGACGCTGGAACCTCTACAAAGCCACCCTCGGCAGAGAGGACGATCTGCATTTCGCTTACGCCACCCTCATCAACGAGGAGCCTCTCTTCCAGGACGAGAGTGTCGAGCGCAGCTGGCCCGCATTCTCCCCTGACGGCAAGGAAGTAGCCTTCATAGAGGACCGCCATATCCTCAAGGTCCTCAACCTCGAGTCCGGTCAGGTACGCCAAATTACCGACGGTACCCAGAACTACGGAGAGTTCGAGTATGACTGGTCCCCTGACAGCAAGTGGTTTACCCTTACCTTCACCACCAACCGCCATTACCCCTACGACGACATAGGCATCGTATCAGCCTCCGGCGACATGAAGATCCACAACATCACCAACAGCGGCTACATTGACGGCTCTCCCCAGTGGGTGATGAACGGCAATGCGGTAATCTTCATCTCCGACCGTCTCGGAATGCGCTCTCACGCATCATGGGGCAGCCAGAACGACGTGTACATCGCGTTCATGAACCGCCAGGCATACGAAGAATTCTGCATGAGCGAGGAGGAATACGCCCTCTATAAAGAAAAGAAAGAAGCTGCTGAGAAAGAGGCAGCTGAGGCTGAGAAAGCCGCTAAGGACTCCAAAGGCAAAAAAGGCAAAAAGAACACTGCCGAGGAAGCCGGACCCGCTGACTCCAAGGATATTACAGTGGAGCTGGACGGCCTAGAGGACCGCGTAATACGCCTGACCCCCATGTCCTCAAGACTTGGCTCGGCAGCTATGACCTCTGACGGTGAGACACTTTACTTCCTCAGCGCATTCGAGAAAGGATTTGACCTCTGGGAACTCGAGACCCGCAGCGGCAATATTTCCATGCTGAAGAAGGGTATCTCTGCAGGCTCCCTGGCCTGGGGCAAGGACGAGAAGACCCTCTATATCCTCGGACGCCGTCCCCAGATCCTGACCCTCAGCAGCAAGCAGGTCAAGCCCATCAACTTCAACATGACGATGGAGCTCGACCGCGCAGCCGAAAGGGCCTACATGTTCGACCACGTCTTCAAGCAGGAAGAACGCAAGTTCTACACCGACACTTATCATGGAGTGGACCTGCCTCAGCTGCAGAAGGAGTATGAGGCATTCCTGCCCCACATCAACAACAACTACGACTTCACCGAGATGCTCTCCGAGATCCTCGGCGAGCTCAATGTTTCCCACACCGGCGGACGCTACGGCGGCACCCGCGCCGAGAAAGTAACCCCTGAACTGGGTCTGCTCTTCGATCTCAGCTACACCGGTGACGGCCTCAAGGTGGACGAAGTGCTCAAAAACGGTTCCTTCGACATCCTGAGCTCCAAGGTTCACGACGGAGTGATCCTCGAGAAGATTGACGGTGAAGCTATTCTCGCCGGTGAGGACTGGTTTCCTCTGATCAACGGCAGACAGGGTGAGCACATGCTCTTCTCGTTCTACGACCCCGCCTCCGGCGAGCGCTGGGAGGAAGTATCCAAGCCCATCTCCAGCAGTGCCCAGAAGGAACTGCTCTATCAGAGGTGGATCAGGCACAATGCTGAAGTAGTGGACAGCCTCTCCGGCGGCAGACTTGGCTATGTGCATATCCGCTCGATGAATGACGGCAGCTACCGCGATGTCTACGCCGATGTCCTCGGTAGATACAATCTGCGCGACGGTATCGTCATCGACATCCGCTACAACGGTGGAGGCCGCCTGCACGAGGATGTGGAGATTCTGTTCAGCGGAGAGAAATACCTGGAGCAGGTTATCCAGGGCACCATCGTCTGCGACATGCCCTCCCGCCGCTACAACAAGCACTCCATCATGGTCGTATGCGAGGCATGCTACTCCAACGCACACGGAACTCCTTGGGTATATCAGCATCAGGGTCTAGGCTCAGTAGTCGGTATGCCGGTACCCGGCACCATGACCTCGGTGAACTGGGAAACCCTCCAGGATCCTACGATCGTCTTCGGTATTCCTGTCGTAGGCTACCGCACCAAGGAAGGCAACTACCTGGAGAACACTCAGCTCGAGCCTGATTTCCTCGTACGCAACAAGCCCGAGGACGCTGTCAACGGCCGTGACGAGCAGCTGGAAGTAGCCGTCCGCGAACTTCTCAAGCAGATAGACGCCGACACAGACCGATGGTAATTTAAAGAAAAATGCTATCTTTGCGCCCGCAGTCCGAAAAACTGCGGGCGTGTTGTAATTGGTAGCCAAGCCAGACTTAGGATCTGGTGCCGCAAGGCGTGGGGGTTCGAGTCCCCCCGCCCGCACAAATTAAGACAGACATCCATTGCTAAGTGGATGTCTGTTTTTTGTTTTCGATTGTTACCGAGGGGAGGTAGCAGGACCTACCGGTCAGAACGGGAAAAGGAGCGGCAGGACGAAGACCATGACGATGCCCATGATGATCTGGAGGGGCAGTCCGACCTTAATGTAATCCATGAATGTATATTGGCCTGCGGGCATCACCAGCGCGTTGGGCGGGGTGGAGAAAGGCGAGGCGAAGCACATGCTGGCGGCTACGGTCACTCCGAAGAGCAGGGGTACAGGACTTATGCCCACCTGCATGGCGCATGTCAGGGCGATAGGCGCCATCAGCACGGCCGTCACCGTATTGCTTATGAACATGGTCATCAGGGAGGTAGTAAAGTATATTCCGGCCATCAGGACGTAAGGATTGGACCCGAGTCCGCCGACAAGAGCGCCGGATATCATGGCCGAGACGCCCGTCTTCTCCAGAGCCAGGGACATCGGCATCATACCGGCGAACAGCACCACCGTCTCCCAGTTGATAGTCTTATAGGCCGCCTCCACACTGCGGAAGCAGCCCGTCAGAATCATCAGCACCGCGGCTATAAGCACGGCAGTCACCGGTTCCACCTTGATGAAGTCAAATACCATCATGGCGATCATCAGCACCATTATCAGACCGGCCACCGGAGCCTTGTAATCCAGCGTGACCTTGGCCGCCTGCTCCATCGGCTGCCCGAGCACCACCCAGTCGGCATCCTCGCGGCTGAGCCTTCCGATATCCCCCCAGGCGCCCTGCACCAGCAGTACGTCCCCCCCGTGGAGCTTTTCCCGCCCCAGGTCATGCAGGATATATTCCTTCTTGCGCCGGATACCCAGGACATTGACATTGAACTTGTCCCTGAAGCCCGCATCCTTGACCGTCCGGCCAACTATACTGGAGGAAGGCATAAGCACGATCTCCGCTATACCGATATCGTAGAAGTCCATCGTACCGGCGCTGCCTGAGCCCGGAGCAGTCTCCATCGAGTGATCATCCATCATCTCGAGGACATAGTCGGCCGCGAAACGGGTCACGTCCTCCACCTTGCCGGAGACATACAGCACGTCGCCATACTGAAAGACAGTGTCCGAGGAGGCCAGTTTCTGCGTCACGGTCTTGAGGAAACGGTGCTGGGAGCCCTCCCCGCGGCGCACCTCCATCAGATTGAGGCCGTAGCGGTTGCGCAGGTCCAGGTCCACCACAGTCTTGCCCTCCACCTGAGAAAGGGCCGTGGCCTTGAGGCGGAAGAGATTGTCCGCCAGACTGTACTCCTTGACCAGCTGGCTGAGGGACTTGCCCGAGACGGCCCGGTCGTCCTTCTTTCCTTTTTCTGACAGGAAAATCTTGGTCAGCGGCAGCAGCACCAGCACCCCGACAGCCACGCACACCAGGCCCACCGGCAGGAAGGAGAAGAACCCGAGCGGCTCATATCCGGCTGCGGTGAGAGTGTCCTGGATGATAAGGTTCGGGGGAGTACCGATCAGGGTCATCATTCCTCCCATACTGCTGGCAAAAGCCAGGGGCATGAGCAGCCGGCCCGAATTAACTCCGGCGCCGGCAGCCAGGCTCACCACTATCGGCAGCATCAGAGCGACCGTACCCGTATTGCTCACGAAAGCTCCTATGGCCGAGGTTACGAGCATGACCAGCAGGAACAGCCGGGTCTCGCTCTTGCCGGCCAGCTTCAGAATCCTGGAACTTATCATCTTGGCCAGTCCGGTCTGGAAGATGGCGCCGCCCACGATGAACAGGCCGGCCATCATGATCACCACCGAATTGGAAAATCCGGAAAGTGCCTCAGCCGGCGTAAGTATCTGAAAGATCAACAAAGCGATGAGAGCGCACAGGGCCACTATGTCCGAACGGACTTTTCCCCATACAAAGAATACTACCGATAGTCCCAGTATGATAAGTGTTGCCAGCATAGGTCAAGATTTTATCAACAATGTACAAATTTAACAAAATTGTAAGAATTATGCATAAATTTGAGCCATGAAATGCTTTAGGACCATAGCTATGATTCCGGCCCGGTACGCCTCGTCGCGTTTCCCGGGCAAAATGCTGGCTCTCCTGGGAGGAAAGCCCGTCATAGTCCGCACCTGCGAGGCGGCAGCAGGAATGGGACTGTTCGACAAGGTGTACGCAGTCACTGACGACGAGCGCATAAAGGATACTGTCACAGCCGCCGGCATCCCCTGCATCATGAGCAGCAGGGAGCATGAGACCGGCAGCGACCGGATAGCCGAGGCCGTGCAGGATATCGAATGCGATATAGTGGTCAACATCCAGGGTGACGAGCCGTTCACCCGAAGAGAGGTTATCGAGCAGGTGCTCAGACCGTTCTATGAAAAGGACGGAGAGAGCGTAGACCTGTCCACCCTCAAGGAAGAAATGACCTCTCAGGAAGAAATCCACAATCCGAACAACGTTAAGGTCATCACCGACATTGACGGATACGCCCTCTATTTCTCCCGTACCCCCCTGCCCTACCTCCGCGACCCCAGCACCAGCGCCCGCTGGTGGCGCCACATAGGCATATACGCTTTCCGCCGGCAGGCCCTGGAGATGTTCTCCTCCTGGCCGATGGGAGAACTGGAGGCCGCCGAGAAGATAGAGTGCCTCCGCTTTCTGGAGCACGGCCGCCGGATAAAGGTTGTAGAAACATCAGGAATGCGCGTTTCCATTGACACTCCGGAGGACCTGGCCCTCGCCGAACAGATTCTAGGCAGCAGACTATAACAGAAGCCGTGACTGATCATCTCAATCACGGCTTCTTTCACCTTCTGTAGAGGACAGAATTATTTATTGCCCTCCATCAGCTTCCTGATGGCGTTGGCCAGCCTCCTGACGCCCTCCAGCATATTCTCGTCAGATACGTAGGAGAAGTTCAGACGCAGGGTGTTCTGGCCCTTGCCGTCGCAGAAGAACACCTCGCCGATGACGAAGGCCACGTTCTCCTTGATGGCGATGTCGAACAGGTCGCGTGCGTCCAGACCCTCGGGCATGGTCAGCAGCAGGAAGAGACCTCCGTCAGGACGGGTCCAGGTAACGCCCTCGGGCATATACTCGGTCAGGTACTGGTGCATCAGGTCTCTCTTGTGACGGTAGAGCTCGATGGTCTTCTGGAGGTTCCTGTCATAGTAGCCCTTCTCCATGTAGCGGGCGGCCACCTCCTGGCAGAAGATAGGTGTGCAGAGGTCGGCGGACTGCTTGGCCACGATGAGACGGTCGATGATCTCCTTCGGTGCGAGCACCCATCCCAGACGGAAACCGGGCACGAATGTCTTCGAGAATGTGCCGAGCAGCACCACTCTCTCGGGAGCCATGGAATACATGGTCGGGTATGACTCACCCTCATAGCGGAGCTCCTTATAGGGGCTGTCCTCGATGATGATCAGGTCGTGCTTGCGGGCTACGTCGATGATCTCCTGACGCCTCTTGACATCCATTGTCACGCCTGTAGGGTTCTGGAAGTCAGGTATGGCGTAGATGAACTTGGGCTTCTGTCCCACTGCGCAGAGGGCGGATACCACTGCCTCGGCCTCCTCGTCGTTGCGGATGCCTACGGGACGGCCCTGATAAGACCAGATGGCCTGGAGTGCGCCCAAATACGAGGGCAGACCGCAGAGCACAGTGTCACCGGGGTTGACGAATATCCTCGAAATCAGATCGAGCGCCTGCTGGGAAGCGGTGGTGATGAGGATATTGCCGATATCCACCTTCACGCCTTCCTTCTCGTACTTCTTAGCGATCTGTTTTCTCAGAGCCACGCTGCCCTCTGTCGAGCCGTACTGGAGAATCTGCGCGGGCTTCTCGTTCATCAGCTCGTTCATGATCTCCTTGAGGTCGTCCACAGGGAAAGTCACGGCATTGGGGAAACCGCCGCCGAAAGATATGATCTCAGGCCTGTTGGCCACGTTCAGAAGGTCGCGGATGGCGGACCTTCTCATGCTCTTCGCATTGTCGGAAAGGTAATTGATAATATCAAGTGCCATAGTTAGTGTTTTTGTATTTGTTAAATTCTAAATATTCTGACCCACAAATCTACGAAAATTGTTATTAAAATCAAAGCCAAACTTCAAATTTTTAAGAGCCGCCGTATTTTCAAAATTATTATTAACTTTGAGAGTTTATCTTATACTTTGCAGATACTATGCCAACACTGAGACTGACCAAAGAATTCCGCTTCGAGGGAGCCCACGCCCTCACCGGCTATGACGGAAAATGCAGGCACATCCACGGCCACTCCTATATATTATACGTGACGGTCAAGGGCACCCCCTCCAACCCTGACGGCACCCCCAAGTCCGGCATGCTCATCGACTTCACCGACCTCAAGCGGATCGTGAACGACCATATCATAGACGTCTTCGACCACTCCCTCATCCTGCGGGAGTCAGCCCCGCTGGCGGCAGAGATAGCCTCAGCCTATCAGAGAGTCATCACCGTGCCTTTCCAGCCCACCTGCGAGAACCTGATCCTGCACTTCGCAGACATCATCCGCGGCCAGCTGCCCGCCGGAGTACACCTGCACTCGCTCCGCCTGCACGAGACCGCCACCTCCTACGTAGAGTGGTTCGAGTCCGACAACGAATAACCTCAGCCTAAGGACACGCCATGAACAGACTCTTCCTCATAGACGGCCACGCCCTGATGTTCAGGATGTACTACGCCTTCATCCGCCGCCCGATGATCAACTCCCGGGGCGAGGACACCTCGGTCATCTTCGGGTTCACCCGCTATCTGCTCGAGATGATTGCCCGCGAAAGGCCCACCCATCTGGCGGTCGCCTTCGACCCCCCGTGCAAGACCTTCCGCCACGAGGCCTACCCGGAATACAAGGCCACCCGCAGCGCCGCCCCCGAGGTCATCAAGGAATCCCTGGAGCCTCTGACAGAGATAGTCAGGGCCCTCGGCATACCCGTCCTGATGGTGCCCGGCTACGAGGCCGACGACGTGATAGGCTCTATGGCCCGCCGCTGGGGCTCCCCCGACTGCGACGTGTACATGGTCTCCCCCGACAAGGACCTCGGCCAGCTCATCTCCGACCATGTCTTTCAGGTCAAGCCCGGCAAGAGCGGAGCGGAGGACGAGACAGTCGGAAAGGAGGAGATCTGCGCCAAATTCGGCATCAGCGACCCGCACCAGGTCATCGATATCCTCACCATCTGGGGGGATACTTCGGACAATGTTCCGGGCGTCAGGGGCATAGGCGAGGTCGGAGCCAGAAAGCTGGTAGGGAGGTACGGCTCGGTCGACGGCATCCTGCAGCATCTGGACGAGCTGCCCCCGAAGCAGGCCGCAGCTGTGCGGGAGGCCGCGGACCATCTGGAGATGAGCCGCTTCCTGGTGACAATAAAGACCGATGTGGACGTCTCCTCCTGTTCCGAGGAGGACCTGCGGATGGACCTCACGGACGGCAGTGCCGCAGCCGCATTGTTCAACAAATACGAATGTCCGTCCCTGCTGCCCCTCCTCCCCTCCGCGGCCGCCGTCTCCAAGGAGTCCCCGGCCCGGAAGGAACAGCCGCGGCACCGGATGGAGATGACCTCCGACCCGGAGCGGCTGGCGGCAGCGGCGCAGACGGCCGGAGCGGTGGGAATTGTACTGAGGGACAATGAGGCAGGGAGCCCCTCCCGGCAGCGGCTCTTCCTCTCCGTTCCAGGAGAGGGGGACAATGCTCCAGCGCTGACATTCAGCACCGCGGATCCAGCCGCCGCCCGCGGCATACTCGAAGCCCCCGGCATCGTCAAGGCGGGCTACGGCCTCAAACGGTACATTCAGGAGCTGAGGCGGGAGGGCATTGAACTGAACGGCCCCCTGGCCGACCTGGAACTGATGCACTATCTCGTCAATCCGGAGACCTCGCATCGGCTGGACATCCTCGTGCAGTCGTATCTGGGACTGGACCTGGAGCTGTGCCGTTCACTGGACGGTAAACCTGCCGATACCGGGGCGGCCGAAGCGGACCTTTTCTCCCAGCCCTCGGATATTGGACCTGAGGACAGTGCTGCCGCTCAGCGGAGGGATGCCGTGGATGCCTCGCTGATGCTGCCGCTAAGGGACGCCCTGCTGGAGGAATTTGTCCGGGACCCTTCCATTGAGAAGATTTACAATGAGATAGAGATGCCGCTCATACGGGTGCTCGCCGACATGGAGTACTGCGGAGTGCGGATCGACACGGACATGCTGGCCGCATACGGACAGGAACTGGGAAAGGAACTAGCTGTAATAGAAGCACATATACGCGAAGAAACCGGTGAGCCGGGGCTGAACGTATCCTCCCCTGTCCAGCTCGGGGCCGTACTCTTCGACAAGATGAAGCTGGACCCGAAGGCCCGCAAGAACAAGAAAGGCAACTATTCCACAGATGAAGAGACCCTTACAGCTCTGAAGGATCGTCATCCGGTCATCGGGGACATCCTCCGTTTCCGGGCTGTCAAAAAGATTATCTCCACCTACATCGAGCCGTTCCCGTCCCTTATCGACCCTCGGGACGGAAGGGTACATACCACATTCAACCAGGCCCTGACCGCCACCGGGCGCCTCAGCTCCACCCACCCCAACCTGCAGAACATCCCGATACGCACCGAGATGGGCCGGGAGATCCGCAAGGCATTCGTACCCTCGGAGCCGGGGCGGGTCATCATCTCGGCCGACTACTCCCAGATAGAGCTGCGCCTGATGGCCGCCATCAGCGGGGACGCCGACATGATCGACGCCTTCCGGCACGGACGCGACATCCACACGGCCACTGCAGCCAAGGTGTTCAAGGTCAGCGAGGAGGAAGTCACACCCGAACAGCGCCGCCGGGCCAAGACCGCCAACTTCGGCATCATCTACGGAATATCGGCCTTCGGTCTGTCGCAGCGGCTGGACATTCCGCGCAAGGAGGCCTCGGAACTCATCGAGGAATACTTCCGGCACTATCCCGCCATCGCGGACTACATGGAGAGGACCAAAGCCGAGGCGCGGGAGAAAGGCTATGTGTCCACCATCTTCGGCCGGCGTAGGTACATCAAGGACATAGGCTCGCGCAACGCCACCGTCCGGGGATTTGCCGAGCGCAACGCCATCAACGCCCCCATCCAGGGCAGCGCCGCCGACATCATCAAGATGGCCATGAACCGGGTGGCAGCCGCGCTGAAGGACGGGGACTACCGGACCCGGATGATACTCCAGGTACACGACGAGCTGGTCTTCGACGCCCCTGCAGACGAGGCCGCCGCCGTCATGGAACTGGTACGCCGCGAGATGGAGAGCGTGGTGGAACTGGCCGTACCGCTGACCGTCGAGTGCGGGAGCGGGGCCAACTGGCTGGAAGCCCATTAACCTGAAACGATTACAGCTATGACAGAAGACACTGACATCAAGGACAACGACCTGGCCCTCAAGGCCATGTCCGGAGACACACAGGCATTCTCCTCCCTGGCCGCCCGCTACACCGGCCAGCTGCGCCTCTACATCCAGAGCATCTGCCCCAACCCCACCGACGCCGAGGACATCTGCCAGGAGAGCCTGCGAAAGGCCTACCAGCGCATCGGCAGCTTCAACCCCGAATACCTCTTCCGGACCTGGCTCTTCTCCATCGCCCGCAACACCTCCATCGACCATATCCGCCGCCGCAGCACCTTCTCCACCGTCAAGCTCGGCGAGGCCGACGAGCCCGTCGTAGAAGGCCATGAGACCGAAAGCTCTCCTGAGGACCACATGATAGACGACCAGTCCTACGACCTGTTCATCCGCTCCATCGCCGCCCTGCCCGACCGCTACCGCCGGATAGCCGAGCTGCGCCTGCTCCACGACCTCTCCTACCAGGACATCGCCGATGAGACCGGCCTGCCCCTCAACACCGTGCGTACCCGCATCCGCCGCGCCAAGCTCCTGCTCGAAAAAATGATGAACCCGTAACAGATTTTACATATTTTTGCGGCATGAACGAAGAGATTGTTTTCAAATACTTTCCGGAACTGGACGCACGGCAACGGGAGCAGACGGCCGCCCTCGGACAGCTGTATGCAGAGTGGAACGCCAGGATCAACGTCATCTCGCGCAAGGACATGGACTCGCTGTACCTGCACCACGTACTGCACTCGCTGGCACTGGTGCGGTACATCCGGGAAAACGGACTTGCGCCCGCCTCTGTTTTCGACGCCGGCTGCGGAGGAGGATTCCCCGGCATCCCGATGGCCATTGCCATGCCGGAGTGCCGGTTCACCCTGTGCGACTCGATTGCCAAGAAGATAAAGGTGGTAACAGAAGTCTCTGCTGCCCTGGGACTTGACAATGTGAAGCCGGTCTGGAGCCGGACCGAGGACCTGGGCCCCGAATACCGCTGCGACTATGTGGTGTCCCGGGCCGTCACCGAGCTGCGCCGGTTCGTACCCCTCGTGCGGCATCTGTACCGCAGGGGCATCCTGTACCTCAAGGGCGGGGACCTCTCCGAAGAGATTGCCGCCTGTGTCAGGGAGTGCCGCATAGAGCCTCAGACGGTCTCTGTCACCGACATTTCCGGGTATTTCAGCGAAGAATTTTTCGAAAGTAAAAAGATTATTTGCATTTTCCCGCAAAAGCACTAACTTTGCGCTCCCTTTTACTGACAAATAATAGATTTTAGAATATGAAACGTACTTTCCAACCGTCACAGCGCAAGCGCCGTAACAAACACGGCTTCCGCGAGCGCATGTCCACCCCCAACGGACGCCGCGTACTCGCAGCACGCCGTCGCCACGGCCGCAAGAAACTGACCGTTTCTTCCGAGGATCTGTACTAACAGAGCCTCACGTCAGCTTACAGCATAGACAGGCCGGTAGATTTTCTACCGGCCTGTCTGCGTTCTCTGCGGGGATAAATTTACCTGAATTGCACTTTGGTCGACAAAACGAATGTATGTATTTGTGGAGCTACGTCAAACCGGCTCACAGCCCATGTCATCCAACACTGCACCACATCACGTGCAACATAAGAGATTACCGGAAGGTGACGATGAAACGTCACTTTCGTCGGCACCTTTTCGGAGGGGGCGCGGAGATATGTCTGTGAGAATGGCCTGCGGACGGGCCCGCACAGTTGCGGGTACCGGAAGGTGACGATGAAAAGCCGCTTTCGGCGGCACCTTCTGCGGGGAGATGCGGTGACAAGGCCGTCAGAATGGCCTGAGGACGGGCCCGCACAGTTGCGGGTGCCGGAAGGTGACGATGAAACGTCACTTTCGTCGGCACCTTCTGGGCTGCCTTAAATGCGCACAGCAAATCCCAGAGAGCCGTCGACAAAAAGTTTTTCCCGGATTGCAAACCTACATGAGTATCCCCGCTGAATTTCTACTGCCCCCATTTGCGGTGTACAGAGTTGTCGGGGCACCTTCATTATATGTCGGCCGGTACCTGCTGCTCAGAGATGTCTTTTTCCCTTAAGACAAATACAACGAGATATTATCGGGCAGGCAACATAACTGATAACCAAATGATTTCCAATGTGTTGAAGTTTCAGTGCCACGCCGTGAGCCTTTTCAAATCGGTCAGAGGAGGGCCATTGAATGCCACTCACCTGACAATCAATTGATTAACTAAAATGTTTCCTCCCCGAAAAAATGGCTGTCTGCAAAATACCCATTGTCACAAGAAATGACCATATTATGCACTTCCCGTAAAATGTTGCAATTCATTAAGGCTGCGTATAACAATCTGAGAACTGCCGCATAACGAGAATCTCCTGATTTGGGGCAATTGATGGGCAGAATATTGAACCCCGTTTTCAACGAATTTACTTCGTGGTGCGCAGGAAAGAAAAACTCTTCTGTAAATCAGATAGTTACAAAACGTACTGCACATCCGCCCTCTTTTGAGACAGGCCAAATGTGCAGTAGCATTTACACACCACTGGTTTTCAAGCAGTTGAAAAGACAACTGCACCCCGAAGTAAATTCGTTAAAATGGCTCTTCGGGTCATGGCGAGGGGGAGCGTCCCTACTCCTTCGGAAGGAGTGGAGAAATGCCGGAAAACGCGACTCCTTGGAAGGAGTGCAGAAGAGATCTACGGTGAAAGTGGGTTTAGGAGAGGTTCTTGCGATCTGGGGGGGGGGTATTTTTGCGGATAGTCATACCGAAAAATTATCGTCGCAGCAATTACGGGGATTCCCGGCTATCCAGTGCCGCAATATGGCACGAACCGAACACCAGGGATTCACTAAAAAACAGCACAGGCCATTCTTTCACTCCGCGGCACTGTCTGTGGAAATGGTCTGGAACGCACGGCACGAAACAATCCAGACGTATCACAAAACTGCACAGATGAAACTGCACGCACAAAACTGCACGCATGCCCCTAAACGCTCCCGACTTACCACGAAGCGACACGACAGCCTTGGCTGATTATGCGGAATTGCGAAAAGTATATGAACAGGAAGACCGGAAATTCTGTATCTTCACGTCCGCAAAACACAAAAAACGGAAAACGAAACACAAAATACCAACGATGAAAAAGACATTTGCAGTTATGATGATTCCCATGATGATGCTGGCCTCGACATCCTGCCAGCAGAAAGTGGAGAAGGTCCCCGCCATCGACATGACGGACATGGACCTGACAGTATCCCCCGGTGAGGACTTCTTCCAGTATGCCAACGGCGGCTGGATCAAGAAGAATCCCCTGAAACCCGAATACGCCCGCTTCGGTTCGTTCGACGTGCTGCGGGAGAACAATGTGGTACGCCTCAACGACCTGTTCGCAGAGATGGCCAAGATGACTCCCGAGGCAGGTACAGTGGACCAGAAGATCGTGGACCTGTACAAGCAGGGACTCGACTCAGTGAAGCTGAACGCAGAGGGCGGACAGCCGCTCCAGAAATATCTCTATGCCATCTACGCCGCCAAGGACAAGAAGGCCCTGGCCGTAGAGCTGGCTGAGATGAACAAGTACGGAGAGGGCGGCTTCTTCAGCATCGGAGTAGATGCTGACCTTATGAACAGCAAGATGCAGGTACTCTACCTCGCTCAGAGCGGCCTCGGGATGGGCGACCGCGACTACTACGTGGACCCTGCCAACGCGGAGCTGCACAAGGGCTACACTGAGATGCTGGCCAGGCTCTTCGCCCTCAGCGGATACGAAGACGCAGTGCAGAAAGCGGAGAACGCCGTGAAGATAGAGGACCGTCTCGCTGAGGTATCCTGGACCAGCGTCGAGAACCGCGATTACACCAAACAGTACAACCCGATGAGCACCGGACAGATCTGCCGCCGCTGGAAAGGATTCGACTTCGCATCCTTCTTCAAGACCCTCGGCCTCCCCGACCAGGACAAGATCATCGTGCAGCAGCCCTCGTTCTTCGACGGATTCAGCAGGCTGTTCGCCTCTGCCACCCTCGGACAGCTTCAGGACTACCTGGCAGCCGGCCTGCTCACTTCCGCCGCCGGCAGCCTGTCGGATGACTACTACGATGCATCGTTTGACTTCTTCAGCACTCAGATGAGCGGCATCACCGAGCAAAAACCCCGCTGGAAACGCGCCATGAGCGTGCCCAACAGCGTACTCGGCGAGGCTGTCGGCCAGATGTACGTACACAAGTACTTCCCCGAGGAGTATAAGGCCAAGGTACTCGAGCTCGTCCGCCAGCTTCAGGTATCACTCGGCCAGCACATCGACTCCCTCGACTGGATGTCCGACGCCACCAAGGCCTATGCCCGTGAGAAGCTCGCCGCCTTCACCGTAAAGATCGGCTACCCCGACAAGTGGAAGGACTACAGCACCCTGACCATCGATCCCGCCCTGAGCTACTACGAGAACCTCCGTGCCGCCAAGGCATGGTATGTGAAGGACAATCTCAGCAAGCTCGGACAGCCCACCGATCCCGACGAGTGGGGCATGACTCCTCAGACCGTCAACGCCTACTACAACCCCACCACCAACGAGATATGCTTCCCTGCCGCCATTCTCCAGCCCCCGTTCTTCAACGCCGACGCGGATGACGCCGTCAACTACGGAGCCATCGGCGTAGTCATCGGCCACGAGATGACCCACGGCTTCGACGACCAGGGCCGCCTCTTCGACAAGGACGGCAACATGAACAACTGGTGGGCACCCGAGGACGAGGCCGCCTTCAAGGCCAAGACCGCCGTTCTCGAGAAGCAGTACAGCGATGTGGAGATTCTCCCCGGTATTCATGCCAACGGAGCCCTCTCCCTCGGTGAGAATATCGCCGACCAGGGCGGACTCAGCGTTGCCTGGACAGCCTACCGGAACTCCCTGAACGGCACCGAGCCCGCACCCATAGACGGTCTCACTGCCGCCCAGCGCTTCTTCATCGGCTATGCCCACCTCTGGGCCCAGAACGCCACCGATGAGGAAAAGGCCCGCCTCAACAAACTCGACGTGCACTCCCTCGCCGAGAACCGCGTCAACGTGGCTGTCCGCAACTTCCCGCAGTTCTTCGAGGCATTCAGCATCTCCGAGGGAGACCCCATGTTCCGTCCCGAGGCCGAGCGCGTCATGATCTGGTAGATCCTCTCCCGGCCCAAAGCCACAACGAAAAAGAGGCTGTACCGTAATGAAGTTCTTATGACACGGAAGGGCCTAGAACTCGAAATTCAGGCCGCCGATGACATTGGCCCCGGGCATGGGGAAGCCGGCGTTGATCTCGTAGTGCTGGTTGAGAAGGTTCTCGCCGCGTACCCAGACGGACATCCAGTCGAGGATACGGAAGGAGGCGCGGATGTTCCAGAGGACGAAATCCTCCTGCACCGGAGAGTCGCCGACAGCAGTGTACAGTCCGGCTACGTACTGCACTCCGGTCGATACATGCCAGCGTCCGTGGGTGAAAAGACCGCCGACATAGAGCTTGTGCTCGGGAGCGGCCACCACCGGATTCTCCATGTGCAGGAAACTGTAGTTGGCATCCAGCGACCAGTCACGGGCGATACGCCAGGCCACCTGGGCCTCCACCCCGGCGTTGTGAATCTCTCCGGTGTTCTGGTTCAGCATCCCTGCACCGGAAGGGTTGGGCAGGGTCTGTATCATATTGTCCCCGTCGATGTAGAACACATTGACCCCGTACGAGACTCTTCCGTCCAGAAGTTTCTGGGACAATGCGAGTTCGTAGGACCACAGCCGCTCTGGCCTCAGGTCCGGGTTCTGAGGAGGGAACATATACATCTCGCGGATGGTCGGATAGCGGAAGCCCTTGCTGGCCGATGCCTTCAGTTCAATGGAATACGGCAGATGGAAGGCCAGCCCGGCCTGGGGCACCCACTCGGTCCCGAGGCGCGGATGATGGTCTACGCGCAGGCCGGCATTGAAGGTGAGCCACGTTCCGATGTTCTGACGGAAATCCACATAGCCGGCCACCTCGTGCTGTGCGATGTCCACGATATCCTCCCGCTCCCCGTCGCGCTCACCGGCCACGTACTGGTTCCAGGCCGAGCCGCCGAAACGGTACCAGTCCACGCCGGCTGTCAGGCGGTTGCCCCGGAACAGCCTCACGCTCTGGTAGGCCGAGATGCCCATCATGTCATCATGAGAATTGAAACGGTAATCCAGGGGAGTCTCTCCCTCCGAGGGCTGGTAGCCGTCGTTGATATGGTGGTCGCCCCAGTTGTAGAACACGCTGAGAGCTCCGGACGTCCGCTCGTACTCGTTCTCCACGGCCAGCGAGGTCATGCCGCGGGTCACGCTCTGGTCGGCGTCCACGAGAGGGGCAGAGACGGCACCGGGGTTGGAGGCATTGAAGTGAGTCACATTGACATCGGCCCTCACCCTCCAGTTCTCCGTAAAGTCATAGCCCAGCTTGGCATAGCCTCCGTACTGCTCGAAGCCCATATCTTCCCGGTGCCCGTCCGTGCGGTTGTACGACAGGCTGACCACACTGGAAAAGCCGCCGAAGCGCATACGGTTGACGGCCTCGGTCTGCACGGTGTTCCACGAGCCGTAGCCCGCGGAGATATTGGTCCGGACCCCGTCCTCCTCCATCCTGCGGGTGACGATATTGACCACGCCGCCCATCGCATTGGAACCATAGAGCACCGAAGCCGGACCGCGGAGCACCTCCACCTGCTCGGCCATCAGGGACTGATAAGCGTCCGAGATGGGATGCCCGAACATGCCCATATACTGCGGATGACCGTCTATAAGCACCATTACCTGACCGGAGCCGCCGCTCAGACCGCGGACCGAGATATTGCCGGCAGACCCGTCGGAGACCCCGTAGCCCATGATACCGCGGGATGTGGAGAAAAATCCCGGCACCTGCTCCGTCAGCACCGGCAGCAGGGACGGGGTGAATGAGTATTCTATGGAAGGGCGGTCCAGCACGGTGACTGTCAGCGGCAGATGCCGGATATCGGTCTTGTTGCGGGTACCGGTGACCACCACCTGCGACAGGGTGTCGCTCCAGGCTCCTCCCGCTGTATCGGCAGGTTCATCAATATTCATATTGTTCATATTGCGGGCCGAAGCCACGGATGAGGCAGCGGAGCATATCAGGACGGCCGCCGCCAGGATAAAAACATTTCTCATAACAATTCTGACCGCAAATATACACCGGAAGAACTTACTGGCGGAATAATTTTCACTGAGAATATTACCAATTTTACCTATCTTTGTGCCATGAAAAAATTCCTTCAGAAACCATTCAAGTATTCTCTGACAAAGAACATACTGCTTATCATAGGCATACTCGTCGTGGGCTACGTCATCATCAACCTTTTCCTCAGGATCATAACCAGACACAACCAGGAGCTGACAGTCCCCGACATGACCGGCATGAATCTCGCTGAAGCCTCCGCCGTGGCCGCAGAGGCCGACCTCCGTCTGGAAGTCACGGACTCAGTGTACATCAGAGGGATGGAGAGAGGCGCCATCGCCCGTCAGAATCCTGAGCCGGGAGACAAGGTCAAGAAGAACCGACGCATACTGCTGGTTATCAATTCCATTATCCCAAGGCAATCCACCATGCCGTCCCTGACAGGATTCTCCCTGAGACAGGCCAGAACAGAGCTGGCCTCCAACGGCCTCAACATCGGAAAACTCATATACGTGAACGACATGGCCACCGACAACGTGCTGGCCCAGCAGTACATGGGCGAGGACATAGAACCCGGTACAAGGCTCAACAGCGGCACCGCCATCGACCTGGTGCTGGGCCTCAACCCGGCCGACAGCGCCACGTTCATACCGTACATCATCGGCTACCGCTACCAGATGGCCACCGAGCTGCTGCATGACAACTCCCTGAACATCTACCGCTGCGAGTTTGACGGAACGGTGAGCACCTACGCCGACTCCCTGGAGGCATACGTCTACGGCCAGTATCCCCCGGCTTCCGATTCCATAAGCGTACGCAGAGGCACTTCCGTAACCCTGTACCTGTCCAAAGACGTCTCACGCATCCCCGTTCCGGAGGAAGAAACCGACAGCACCGATGTCCAGCTCTGACCTGCAGCCCGTTCCCCTTCCTGACCCCATCGCTGAGGAAATATCCCAGGAAGATGAGGACAATCCCGACGAAGAGAATGACCAGGGCCTCTTCGAGCACTACCACATCACAGTAGACCGCGGCCAGAGTCTGCTCCGGGTGGACAAGTTCCTCGCAGCCCACATCATGGGAGCCTCCCGCAACCGCATCCAGCAGGCCATCGACGCCGGCTACGTCTACGTAGGCGGCACTCCGGTCAAGGCCAACTACCGTGTCAAGCCTCTGGACGATATCCGCATCTGCCTCCCCTACCGCCGCAGGGGCTACGAGATTCTGCCCGAAAAGATGGACCTGGACATCCGCTATGAGGACGATGATGTCCTGGTTATCAACAAGCCGGCCGGACTGGTAGTCCACCCCGGCTGCAGCCACTACACCGGCACCCTCATCAACGGTCTGGCATGGTACCTGGGACGCAGCCAGGGTCCCGACGCACAGGACGACCGCATGGGCATCCTGGTACACCGCATAGACAAGGACACCTCCGGCACCCTTCTGATAGCCAAGAACGACGAGGCACAGGCCTACCTGGCCCGCCAGTTCTTCGTCCACTCGATAGAGAGAGTGTACACGGCCATCGTCTGGGGAGATATGGAGGAGGACTCAGGCACGGTCACCGGCGACATCGGCCGCGACCCGTCCAACAGGATACGCTTCAAGGTAGTGGAGGACGGCACCGGCAAGCACGCGGTCACTCACTGGAAGGTCCTCGAGCGCCTGGGCTACGTCACCGTGGTGGAATGCCGGCTGGAAACCGGCCGCACCCACCAGATCCGCGTACACATGAACCACATCGGGCATCCTCTCTTCAACGACTCACTCTACGGCGGCGACCGCATCCTCAAGGGCACCCTGTATTCCCGCTACCGCCAGTTCATCGACAATTGCTTCGAAGTACTGCCCCGGCAGGCTCTCCACGCCGGTACCATCGGGTTCATACATCCCCGTACACATGAAAAAATAGTCGTCGGGAGCGAACTGCCCGACGACATGAAAGCACTTATCGAAAAATTCAGAATCTTCGTCAATTCCCGTAATTCCTAGGGACGCCTCAACCTACCTGCGGGGAGGTCTCGGAGGACCACCCGGACCGCGCCGTCCTCCCATCATCTTGTCGAAGTTGCCGAAACGGTAGACGAGCGATATCATGAAATACTGTCCGAGGGTATTGTTGTAGGTATCCTCCACATAGTTGTCGGTGGTGGTGCGGTAATTGTTCTTGGCCTGATTGAGTATATCGTAGACCTTGAACCGCAGGGTCATCTTGTCCTTCAGGAAGAGCTGGGAGATCTCCGCGTTCCAGGTCAGTTCGGGCTCGCCGAATCCGGCCTCATAGCCGATGTAGTAGTTGTACCTGGCATCCGTCCTGAACTCCATGCCCCAGGGGAGCGTGGCGTTGACCTCGGCGAACACCGAGTTGTCCCAGGTATCCGCCCTGGCCTGTGAGGCTATCTCGTACCACGCCTTTCGGTATGACGCACTGGCTCCGAGGCGGGTCTCGATATAGTCGTTGCGATAAACCAGCGTGAGGTTCTCGCTCAGCGACATGGAGGTGGTACGTCCGCCTATGAGATAATCCTGTATCTCCTCGAAGGTCTCGGCCTCCGGATTGTCCCCCGTATAGGACAGGGAACTGGTCACCGAGCCGCGGGTAAATGTCATCAGGGAGAAACCGGACTTGCCGAACTGCGAGTTGGTCATCAGCATCACGTTGCCCCCGAGGGTCGGACGGTCCGAGTTGACGGGCACCGTGTACTGTGTTCCGGTGGAGTTGTACCAGCTGGCATTGATGATGTCGTCCTTGGTGAAATTGAATCCTCCCATCACCGAATAGGTGGAGAAACTCTCCATATCCGTATAGTTGTAGTGCATCCTGAACCGGTTGGAGAACTCGGGCTTCAGGCTCATGTTTCCGACGGACACGTACAGAGGATCGGAGTTGTCGGGCACCGGCATCAGCTGGTTGACGGAGGGCTGGGAGGTGCTTCCGTTGTAGTTGATGCGCATGAACTCGTTCTTGTCGAAGTTGTAGTCGAACCTGGCTGAGGGAGCGAAGTTCCACACCGTGTAATTGACATTCCTCCCTGGGTTGAAATCGTCCCGGGTAATGGTGGTCGAGGGCTGGGCGTTGACTCCGAGCTGGAGGTTGTACTTCTTCTCCTGTTTCATGAAACTCAGCTGCATCCTGTGTCTAAGGAAGGTATTCTCCATCCGGGAAGAATAGACGGAGTCCAGCTCGTCGCTCACCGTTCCGTCCTCCAGGATGTCACGGGTATCCTTCTCTGTCTGGCTGTTGCTCCAGTTGAAGCGGTAGGAGCCGAGCAGGAAGAAATTCTTGCCCAGGGGCTCGGTATAGGTCAGGTCAGCAGAGGCGGAATAGCTGTCCTCGCGCTGCTCGTAATTCTGATTCACCCGTTCCGTCCCGGAGGGAAGGCCGTCCGCGTATGTATTGGTCTCGGAATAATTGATTCCGGTATAATCGCTGTTGGAAATGGAGTAGTCCACATTGAGGGAAATGGTCCTTCCCGCCTTCTGCCCTATCCTCTGGCGGTAGAGCAGGCGGCCGTTGGTCCTCCAGGAGACTCCGTCCGACGATGCCTTGCTGATACCGTCATTGACCTTTCCGGTGCGGGAGTTCTCGGTAGAATACTCGCTGCTCTCGTCATAGACCGAACGGCTGTAGTTGAAACTGGGGCGGAAGAGCAGGGAGGTCCGGTCATTGAACTTATAGTCAAATACCGCGCCCCCGCGATGGCCGTCGCTGAAGAAACGACTGGTCTCGTTGTTGGCGGTGTGCTGGCTTATACTGTCATTGAGGAAGGTGGTACGGCTGCTGCGCTCCTCAACGTCGCGGACCATACCGTTGTAGAGATAGTTCGCCCCGAGCTCGCGGTCGCGGTCCCCGCCGATGTTCATATTGGCGTTGACTCCTCCCATCCAGGTGGTCATGATACCTCCGCGGTTGCCGCCGAAGCCGCGTCCGCGCATGCCGCCTCCCATTCCCATGTCGCCGAAACCGCGGTTATTGGTGTTGTTGCTGTTGAGGATGATGCTGACCTGATTGTCCTCGGTGAAGCGTCCCACCATGCCGGATGCCTGGAAACGGGCCGCGTGCTCCTCGGTCTGGAGATCATGGCCTCCGCCGGCAGCCACGTTGCCGAACCACGATTCCAGAAGTCCCGGCTTGACACTGAGGTCGATGACCTTTTCTTCCTCACCGTCGTCGATACCGGTGAACTCGGCCTGGTCGGACTTCTTGTCCACCACCTTTATCTTGTTGATAATCTTCGCGGGGATATTCTTGGAGGCCAGGGACGGGTCGTCCAGGAAGAATTCCTTGCCGTCAATCATGATCTTGTTGATGGTCTCGCCCTGGTATGTGATGCCTCCGTCGCTGTCCACCTCCACTCCGGGAAGTTTCTTGAGGAGGTCCTCCAGCATATCGTTGTCAGTAGTCTTGAAGAGGGCCGCCGTGTATTCCACCGTATCTTTCTTGACCACCACCTGGTTGCCGACAGCGGATACCACCACCTCGTCCAGCATGGTTACATCCTTGTTCATCAGCATCTCGCCGAGGTCAGTCACACTCTGTTTCAGCTCCACGTTGCGGGTAAATCTATAATAGCCCATGAGGTCGGCCACGAAAACGTACTTTCCGGCAGGTATGCCTGTAACCACGCCTTTTCCGTCACCGTCCGTCATGGAATAATAAGCATTCTCCGTGCTGCCGTCCTTAGAGACGTATATTGTGGCAAAGGATACGGGCTCCCTGGACACGGAGTCCGTAAGCTGGACTTTTATTGAAAACTCTCCTTTCTTCTGGGCTGAAAGACTCCCCGCCGAAAGGACTGCGAGAAGGAATGCCAATAGGATGCGTATGCGTGTCATCGCCTGTTCAAATAGTTTGGGATCAGAATCAATGTTCTTTTGACAAATGCGTCACACGATAGTTTAATCACAGGCGGAAGTTATTTCCAATGTCATTTCACGCGGTCCGGATGAGCCTTGATGAACTTCTCCCAGTTGGTTGACGTGGCTGTATCCGCCAGCGGATTGACCAGCTGATAGAAGTGGCACATCGCTATGGCCAGGGCGTCCGTAGCGTCCAGGAACTTGGGCTGGAACTCCGTCCTCAGTGTCCTGGACAGGATCAGTGCCACCTGTTCCTTCGACGCCCCGCCCTGCCCCGTCACCGCCATCTTGACCTTGCGCGGGGCATACTCGAAAATAGGCAGGTTATGGGCTATCGCGGCCGAGATCGCCGCTCCCTGTGCCCTCCCCAGCTTGAGCATGACCTGGGGATTCTTGCCGTAGAAAGGAGCCTCCACGGCCACATCGTCAGGGGAATACCGGTCGATGATCCCGCTGACTTCGGTAAATATAGTGTTGAGCTTGGCGAAACTGTCCTTCTCCCTCCTCAGGTCCACCACCCCCATGTCCACGAAATGGACCTTACGCCTGTCAATGAGAATGACCCCGTACCCTAGAATCATGGTGCCGGGGTCAATTCCCAATATTATTCTCTGTCCCTCCTCCATCAGTCGATGCGGAAGAAGCGGGTATACTCGTGCAGCACCTTCGGTACGGTGATACCGTCGGGAGTCTGGTTGTTCTCAAGCAGGGCCGCCACTATGCGGGGCAGGGCCAGGGAGCTGCCGTTGAGGGTGTGGGCGAGCTGGATATGGCCGTCCGCATCCTTGTAACGGAGTTTCAGGCGGTTGGCCTGATAGGACTTGAAGTTGGACACCGAGCTGACTTCCAGCCATCTCCCCTGAGCCGCGGAGTAGACCTCGAAATCGTATGTGATGGCCGAGGTGAAGCTCATGTCGCCTCCGCAGAGACGTACGATGCGGTAGGGCAGTTCCAGCGAGCTGACCAGCCTCTCCACATGGAGGACCATCTCGTTCAGGGCACGCTCGGAATCCTCGGGAAGGGTGAGCTGGACGATCTCCACCTTGTCGAACTGGTGCAGACGGTTCAGGCCCCTCACGTCCTTGCCGTAGGAACCGGCCTCGCGGCGGAAGCAGGGTGTATAGGCCGTCATCTTCACGGGGAAGTCGGACTCGGAGAGAATGGTGTCACGGTAGATATTGGTCACCGGCACCTCGGCCGTGGGCACCAGATAGAACTTATCCTGAGAGGCAAAATACATCTGTCCCTCCTTGTCGGGCAGCTGACCGGTGGCGAAACCGGAAGCCTCATTGACCAGTACGGGGGGCTCGATCTCCAGATAGCCGGCCTTGGTATTGAAATCCAGGAAATACTGGATGAGGGCTCTCTGGAGCCTGGCGCCCTTTCCCTTATAGACGGGGAAACCGGCACCGGTGAGCTTCACGCCCAGATCAAAATCTATGATGTCGTACTTGGAGGCCAGTTCCCAGTGGGGAAGAGCCGTATCCGGAAGTTCGGGGGCATCCCCGCCCATGCGTACCACCACATTGTCATCAGCGTTCTTGCCGGCGGGAACCACCTTGTCAGGCAGGTTGGGCAGCAGCACCAGCAGCTCGTTCTGCCTGTGCTGGCACTCCTCCATCTCCGCCTCCAGTTTTTTGGACTTCTCCTTCATGGCGGCCACTTCCTTCTTGGCAGCCTCGGCCTCATCCTTGAGTCCCTGCTGCATGAGCCTGCCTATCTCCTTGGCCTTGGTCTTCTGCGCCGAGAGGGCCGCGTCGAGTTCTGTCTGGCAGGAACGGCGGCGGCTGTCCTGCTCCAGTATCTGTTCTACGATTTTAGAAGCGTCAAAATTCTTGACTGCCAGCCTTTCCACTACGAATTCAGGCTGTTCCCTCAAAAGTTTAAGAGTCAACATCTGTATCTGCGTTTTAAAAACGGATGCAAATATACAAAAAGTTCCGATGGACGTATTATCCACCGGAACCTTATTTCACATCTTTTATGGCCTGATGATTACTCAGCCACAGGAGGCAGTACGGATACGAAGGACTTGTTCTCCCTGGTCTTGCGGAATGTCACCACTCCGTCCACGAGAGCATACAGAGTATGGTCCTTGCCCATACCTACGTTCTTACCGGGATAGTGGACTGTTCCCCTCTGACGTACGAGGATGTTGCCGGCCTTGGCCATCTGGCCGCCGAAAAGCTTCAGTCCAAGTCGTTTGCTATGTGATTCACGACCGTTCTTAGAACTACCGACACCTTTTTTGTGAGCCATAAGTATTTCCTCCTATTACATTAAGCGATCTCTTCGATGAGAATCTGGGTTAAACACTGGCGGTGACCGTTCAGCTTCTGATAGCCTTTACGACGTCTCTTCTTGAAGACCAGAACTTTGTCAGCCTTTACATGATCCACGATAGTGGCCTTTACATTAACTCCGTCAACATAAGGAGTTCCTACCTTGACCGAACCGTTGTCATCGGTCAGAAGCACTTTGGTGAAATCGAGAGAAGCACCCTTCTCGCCCTCGAGGCGGGCAACGAAGAGCTTTTTGCCCTTCTCCACTTTCATCTGCTG
>DVHI01000016.1 GCA_018712275.1 Candidatus Coprenecus avistercoris
GCCTCACACCCGGAACGGTTATTATCTGCCCTGTGTCCGTCGGCAGCTCCAAATCACGGGGGATTACATTAAACGGTATTTCCGACTGCTTGAGCGCTATGAGAGATTTTATCACATCTTTCCTTTTCATAAGGACAAAGATAGTATATTTTTTCCTTTTTACAAGGAAACACTGTAATCGAGAAGTTTTTCATTGAGGAACTTGGACAGGCGCACCGGGCTTCCCATCTTCTTGGCCAGCTGGGTCTTCCATTTGCTGAGCCGGTTCATGTCCATTCCCATGATGACGCTGACCGCATTCGGGGAGATGCCGCAGCACATAAGGGCCACGAGCTGCCGGTCCTGGTCGGTCATCCAAGGATATTCGGAGTAAAGCCCCTTCAGGAAGCCGGGATATGAGGCCTCCATCAGCGAGTCCACCTGTCCGAACGTACCCCTGCCAGCGATGGTCGAGTCCAGCACCTCCCTGACCCTCCGGCCCAGCGTCTCGGGATGCGCTGCACTCTCGAGGTAGACAGTCTGTAATTTCCCCAGTCAGCATAATGCACTAAACTGATGTCGTTTACCGGCAAAAAATCAAAACAGACTCATAAAAGATGAAAAAAACCGCCTATTAACTAAAAATTAATTATTTTTGTAACAATATTCAAAATTCATCCTCCATGAAAAGTTACAACTTCCTAAAAATCATCCTTCTGGCCGGAGCACTCACAGCCGGAGCCGGATCAGTCCCGGCAGCGGGGCAAGTCACGGCCACTCCTCAGGGCAATGACATATTCGCGGAAATAGACAGAATGATGGGACGCTACGACTACATCGGGGCATTGGCAGCGATGGACAGTCTCATAACGGTGGACGTGCAGGACTCCGTGGCGGTGGCAGCCATGCCGGAGCGGGAGCGGATGGTGCAGAAGGGGCTGCAGAGCCGCAGGGCGCAGTGCCTGAGGAAGATGTACCGCTACGACGAGGCGGTGGAGGCTCTCGGGGCGGTGGTCGCACTGGACCGGAGGGCCAATCCGGTGCCGGTGATGGCCGAGATAGCCGACTGCCGGATCCAGCAGGGAGACCTGACCGAGGCCCTGAACCTCTACGGGATAATCACCATGATCGACCCCGTGAACCTGTATTTCAGGGTGCAGCAGACAATGCTTTACTATTACTGCGGCCTGTACGAGGACTGTATCGCAAATGCAGAGATGGTGATGGCCGTGGACAGCATTCCCGCGATAATCTCCCTCGCCGGAGACAGCTGGAACATGCTCGGGCAGCCGGACTCGGCCCTGGTCTGCTATCGGGAAGCCCTGCGGCTCAATCCTTACAACGAAAAGGTCATCGACAAGGCATCCAGCATCCTGCTGCGCCGGAAGGAATACGGGGAAATAATGTACATGACCGACAGATTCCTTAAGCGGGATACCTCCCTCAACGTACTTGGAATACGCGGCATGACATTCTATCTCCAAAAGGCCTACCCGGAGTCCCTCAGACTCTTCGAGCGGATGCGGGCCCTCGGAGACTCCACCTACAGCACGAATTTCTACTTGGGACTGAACTACCTGGAGACCGACCCGGTAAAAGCCCTCTACGCCTTTGAGGACGCCTACCGTGCCGATACCACGAACATCGAGGGCGTCTACTACTATGCCTACACCCTGGGCCGCGTGACCATCAGGGACTCCCTCACTCAGAGCATGTTCGACAAAGGCATAGAACTGCTGCAGCCCGACCCGGACGCAATGTACCGGTTCTACTCAGCCTACGGAGACTGGCTGGTCAAGAAGGAACGTTTCGATGAGGCCCGCGACAAGTACATCGCCGCCCGCAGCTACGACCCGGAGCGCCTGACAGTCCTTCCCTCCCTCGGCTACTGCTATGAGCGTCTCAAGGACTGGAAGAACGCCGCCATATATTATAAGGAGTTCATGGACCGTGCTGAAAACAAGGAGAGCGACGTCTACAACTTCACTAAAGAAGCCCTCGACTACGTGAATGGGAAACTCTTCATGGAAGAGAAGTAAAGAATAAACGAAATAATTTGTTTATAACGAAATTTTCATCCATATTTGTAACGTGTTTTTTTAGTTGCAAATATGCGTGCACCTCTTCAAATACTCAGCCCCTTTATCATCCTGGCAGCATTCTCCGTCGCCGCTCAGGCCCAGGTAGCACGTAAGGACCTCGACTCAGTAATCTGGAACCTGAACCTCGAGGAGGTCGTGGTCACCGCCAGGAAAGTCGAGCGCGCGGCGGACACCGTCTCATTCTACGCCTCCACATACGCCGGCAAGGAGGACATCGTCCTTGAGGACGTTCTGAGGAAAATGCCGGGGATAGAGATAACCGGAGACGGACAGATAATCTACAACGGGCAGTGGATAAAGGACTTCTACGTCGAGGGCATGGACATGCTCGGCGGCAATTACGGAGTGGCCACCCGGAATCTCGACGCGCAGGACATCAGTGCCGTGCAGGTAATCGAGGACCATCAGGGCATCAAGCTGCTGCAGGGCCGGAAAAGAGGGGACGCACCGGCGATAAACATCAAGCTCAAGAGCACGGCCAAGGGGGCGTGGGCATCTTCCGTGTCAGCAGCCCTCGGCAGCCAGCCGCACCTGGCCAGGGACATATCCGCCAACCTGATGACCTTCCGGCAGAAAATGCAGCACATCACGGTCCTCAAGACCAACGACATCGGCACCGACCTGCGCAAGGAGATACAGGCCCCGTCCTCCCTCGGCTCCTCCGTCCTCGGTACCGGACTGATCCTGCCCGGCAGCATCTCCATATCCGACACCTATTCTTACCGGAACGACTCCTACAGCGCCTCGGTCAACCAGCTCCACAAGCTCAGCGAGGACGCAACCCTCAGCTTCAATGTCAACTACCTCTACGACGACGAGGCCCAGGACGCCGCCGACGTGACCACCTACCTCTCGGACAGCGACAGCCTCCCTGCATACGTCGTCAGTGAGTCCAACCGCGCCTCCGTCCGCCAGCACTACATCGGAGGCCACCTCGTCTACAAGCTCAACAGCGGGCAGAAATACCTCAACAACAACCTGTCCTTCAGCGCCTCCCTGCCTGCAGCCGACGGACTGGTAAACGGAGCCGTGGACCAGCGCCTGTCCGGGCACAACATCTCGGTGGACAATACCCTGGCAGCCAACTACAAGCGCAGGAACGGCGCCGTGGCGGACGTCAACTGGCATCTGTCCTACGATGACAGGAAGGGCTCGCTCGGAGTTACGGACACAGCGGACGGCACCCTTTCACAGACAGTAAGGCAGCAGGTCTTCATGACAGACGGCTCCGCCTCGATACTCGCAATTACGGCTCCCCACGTGATGTTCAACTTAGATGCGGGATTCGACGCACGGTGGCAGAGAGCCGCGACAGCACTGAGCTCTGCCGGCGGAAACGGCTCCGGTACCCAGCAGATTCTCCAGCTCGGAGCCGCCGTCAGCCCGAGGCTGCTGCTGCACTGGAACAAGTTCCAATGGACGGTCTCCGCGCCCATTGGGGTCACATACTTCCATTCGACAGACGGAGAGTGGCGGTACGACAAGCCGCTGCTCTCACTCAAGCCCTACACGGCCCTGAGCTACAAGCCATCATCCCGTGTATCCATAGACCTGACTGCGATATGCGGCGAGAGCATGCCGCAGCCCCTGTCCCTCATGGCGCAGCAGCGCTACACCAACTACCGCACCACCATGTCCAATCCCCACCGCGTGGAGGCAGTCCTGAACCGTACTCTCAGCACCTCCCTCTCCGCAGCCTACAACGACGTTTTCAGCATGTTCTTCGGCAACCTCGCCCTGGTCTACGCCTGGTACCGCAACGGCATCAGCACAGCCTACAGTTTCACGGACGACATCATCAACTACGTCCTGCTGCCCCGGACCGCGGACCAGCGCACATGGCAGGTCTCCCAGAGCGCATCGAAGGGATTCTTCCTATGGAATTCCAAGATAAGCGAGTCGGTCAGCATCGGTACGACAAAAGGCGACTACTATGTCGGAGACGCAGTGCACGAAGGCCGCAGTGACTACCTGCAGGCCTCCCTCTCGTACACTGCGGAGTTTGCCAAGTGGATATCTTTCGGGACAGAGAACAGCTATTCCCTCTCCAGGCCCTACACCGACGGACAGGCGGGCGGCGTCACCTACCATACATTCTCCAGCACCGCCTCCCTCGGCATCTGGCCCGTCAGGCAGCTCCGCATAGCTCCATCCATGCAGTACTATTTCAACAACTACTACGACGACGGACGCCACAACGTATTCCTCGACTGTTCCCTCGAATACTACTGGGGCCGCGCCGTCATCTTCCTGCGGTGTGCCAACCTGCTCGACAACGACACCTTCCGTCGCGTCACCGACAACGGCATCACCCGATATTCCAGCGAATACCGCCTCCGGGGCAGGACCCTCATGCTCGGACTACGCATCAAGATACTTTAACAACAATAAAATTCACAGCCCTATGAAACTCAGACACAGATTCATCACAGCCGCATCCGTCCTGGCTCTCGCCGGAGGCGGAATGAGCGCAGACGCGCAGATTACCATGACCTATGCGGTAGACTCTCCCCAGCTCGCATTTATATGGCAGAATACGGACAAGTTCGAGGTCCTTGACTCCGCATACCTCACCGTCACCTACAGCCTGCACTACCGCAGCTCAGAGACAGACGACTCCCTGAGCTACGAAGACCTGATGGACCTCCAGATGGGACGCAAGTACAACGCCTTCTTCAGCCGTAACCTGCGTGAGACCGACACCAAGAACACCGAGTCCATCAATACCCACATGTACTTCGCTGCCGGATATGAATGGTCATTCATCGGATTCGACCTCCTGCTCGGCCACGAGGACGGCATCCTGACGGAGACGAACCGTCTCCCGTATACCACGGAGGTAATCGAATATGACGAGGCCATCCCAGCGATCACCTGGGAGTATCTTCCCGAGGACACCCTCACGGTGATGGGATATCTCTGCCAGGCTGCCACATGCACCTACGGAGGCCGGGACTGGAAGGTATACTACACCGACAGGATTCCCCTGCCCTACGGCCCGTGGAAGCTGGGCGGTGCCCCAGGACTCATTCTCAAGGCCATGGACACTGAGAACAACTTCGTATTCGAGTCGGTGGGCCTGACGCAGAAGTCCGCCCCCATCATCCGCTACGACTGGGACCGCAGGAAAATGAAAAAGGACGAATGGAGGAAATTCGAGAGACGTGTCTACGAGCAGGCCGGAGTGTTCGCCCGCAGCACAGGCACCCGAATACTGATAGTCAGCGACCAGGGCAACCGCCTCCTCAACGAGAACGACAACTGGTCGGAATACCACATCACCCTCGAGCGATAACCAGCCTCCACAACGGCACCAAATCACGCAAATCACTGCCGTTGCGGCAAGGGCACGGAGACACAATCCAACCCACAAACACTGCAAAGCGGCCAACGGCAAAAACACACCTCCACAACGGCATCAAATCACGGAAAACGCTGCCGTTGCGGCCACACAGATAAAGGCACCATACACGGACCCAGCCGCGAGGCGCCAGCCAGCGGCCGCCCGCAACAGCGCACCCAAAACGTGCCCCAGAGCACACCGCCGCCCGAACAAAAGACCCCCCCGAACCACACGCCCCCTCGGAGCTTCGGCACGAAGCGACAAAGCCTTCCCCCAGGGGAAGGTTTGGATGGGGGTGGAAAAAGAAAATGCTGCGCATTTTCCTCCCTTGCTCCCCACAAAAAAAGGGACCATCAAAGATGATCCCTTTTTTGTGGAGAGCAAGGGAGTCGAACCCTTGACCTCCTGCTTGCAAGGCAGGCGCTCTAGCCAACTGAGCTAGCCCCCCAAAATGTTCAAAAAAAAATTCAGTCCAACGCAAGGCACTGAATGTAGTCCCGAGCGGACTTGAACCGCTGACCCCTACATTATCAGTGTAGTGCTCTAACCAACTGAGCTACGGGACTG
>DVHI01000017.1 GCA_018712275.1 Candidatus Coprenecus avistercoris
AATACGTCGGTGGTTACCGCCAGCAGGTCGATGACATTCTGGGGAAGTGCGTCCTTGCTGAGGCTGTACTGGGGCACGCCGTCGAATACCGAGAGGAAGGTCCTTTCGTCGAGAGAGCGGAGAGTCTCGGATGTGGACTTTCCGAAGAGTATCTGGGAAGCGTCCACGGCCTTGCCGTACTCCTCCTGTCCGTGTACCATGACGGTAATCTCGCGGGCGAGCAGTTTCTGGAGCTCGCGCATATGGGGCGCCTTGGCGTGCTCTGCCACTGCGGCCTCTATCTCCTCGCGGCTGAGGGTGGTGAATATCTTGATGTATCTGGCGGCGTCCTCGTCGCTGACGTTCAGCCAGAACTGGTAGAATGCGTAGGGTGTGGTGTACTCCGGTGAGAGCCAGATATTGCCTTTCTCGGTCTTGCCGAACTTGCCTCCGTCGGACTTGGTCATCAGGGGCCAGGTCAGTCCGTATGCCTCTCCGCCCAATTTGCGCCGGATAAGCTCCGTGCCGGTGGTGATATTGCCCCACTGGTCACTGCCGCCCATCTGGAGCTTGCAGCCGTAGTGTTCGTAGAGGTATGTGAAGTCGTAGCCCTGGAGCAGCTGGTAAGTGAATTCGGTGAAGGACATGCCCTCGCGTCCCTCTCCGCTGAGTCTCTTCTTGACGGAGTCCTTGGCCATCATGTAGTTGACGGTGATCAGCTTGCCTATCTCGCGGGTGAAGTCGAGGAATCTCCAGTCCTTCATCCAGTCGTAGTTGTTGACCAGAATGGCGGCGTTGGGGGCGTCGCTCTCGAAGTCGATGAACTTGGAGAGCTGGGCCTTGATGCACTCCTGGTTGTGGCGCAGGGTAGCCTCATCGAGAAGGTTACGCTCCTGGGACTTCATCGAGGGGTCGCCGATCATGCCGGTGGCTCCGCCGATGAGGGAGATGGGACGGTGGCCGGCGTCCTGGAAGTGCTTGAGCATCATAACGCTGACCAGATGACCGATGTGCAGCGAATCAGCCGTGGGGTCGATGCCCACGTATGCAGTGCACTGCTCTTTTGAAAGGAGTTCTTCAGTTCCGGGCATGATATCCTGGATCATGCCCCTCCATTTGAGGTCTTCGATAAAATTCTTCATCGTATGAAAAATAACTGCTTTGCTTTTGAATATCCGCGCAAAGGTAGTTATTTTTATTCAAAATAGGTTATCTGCGGTAAGTGCGGAAAATGGCAATGCCGATGCAGACCAGCGCCAGGGCCACTATCCCCCAGATGAACCACATATTCAGCGTCTGCGTCTTGCCTGCGGCCACCGAGAGTGTGGAGTTGGCTCCGAAGGACAGGAGCAGGCAGAGCAGGAGGTTCATCTGTGCGGCTAAGTCCGTCTTGGCGGCTCTGGCGGCTTCGGCTTTCCGGGCGGGAACGGGAAGGTTCACCACCTTGGGGAAGCACTGGGCCAGAATCATGATGATGTAGATGCCGAGCCCGATGAGGGCGAGGGTGAGCAGGATGCCCCTGTCTCCGACTCCGTCCACCACTCCGTGGATGTCGAAGTGGTTCGGTACGGGCACTCCTTCCAGCCGCGACCATGACAGCATGGGCAGGAAACCGGAGAGCATTGCCATCGTGGCGACTATATTGAGTGTAAGATTTGTAAGACGATGAAACATAGCGGACTGATTTAACGGTTCGGCAAGTTATCCGACGAGCCACACCATGACGTGGCCGTCGAATATCTCATAGTTGAGCTCGAAGGTCTCCTCCTCCCCGTCCTTGTGGATGAAGGTGGCCTCCAGCTCGCCCTCGTCGCGGGGGGTGAAGCGCTCCACCTCTATCTGCCGCGCGAAGTCCACACCGTTGCGGGACATGCGCTTGTAGATGGCTTCCTTGGCGCACCAGTAGATGGCCAGCTGCTGGTTGGTGTTGTGGTCCGAGAGGTCGTCCTTCTCATCCTCGGAGAGGGCCTTGCGCTCCACTGCCGAGAAGTCGCGGCCGAGGCTCTCGATGTCTATGCCCACGCTCTCTTCGGGATGGGCGATGACGGCTGCGAAGCGGGCGCAGTGGGAGATGCTGATCTCCACGGCACAGTTCTGAAGATAGGGTTTGCCGTTGTCGTGATGTCCGAGATAGAGTTTCTCGGGAAACATCTCGTTGAGAAGTGCCCTTACGGCCAGTTTCTCCTTGCGCCGTGCGGGGCTTTTGGTGATTTCGAGCTCCTCGAGCTCATCGCTGGGAATGGGGGCGCACAGCCGGCGCAAGTCGTCTTCGTCCTCGGAGATCTCCCATACGCATATCTCCGCCCCGTTTTCTAATTTTTCTCGTTTATATAGACCCATCGATTTTTAAAAATAGGCTGCAAAGAAAAGCACTTATCGTGGAACTGCCAAATATTTTTCCAACATATATGCCGGATGGTAGGACAGCTTGGCCTTGCGCAGGCCCTCATCCCCGGCGTCGTCCTCCCGGTTGACGTACTGCAGGCCGGCCGCCTCGTGCTCGAGGAAGGTGCGGTTGATCATGGGATAGGCCCCCGTAACATCGGAAAATGCCTTCTCGACATGCACGATGAAAGTATCGGAGTTGAGCCGCTCGCCGAGGGTGTAGGCCACCAGGCGGCCGCCGCTGCGCAGCATTCCTCCGCTGAGCCGCAGGGGGACGAAGTCCTCCAGGGCCTTGCGCACCGCGCAGGCCTCCATCTGCATCGACTCGTTGTGGATGCATCCGTTGAGGGCGCACCACTCGTCGGTCATTGTCCTGCATTCCTCTATCTGGCGGCGGCAGAGCTCCGGGTCGCCGTCCGGGCGGATGCTCTCGTAGGTCCAGCCGGGGTTCTGCGCCTTGAACCTGGAGATGAAATTGCGCTTGGGCTGGTATTTCTTCCCGGCGAGGGAGACCATCTTCTCCGTCTCGTAGAGATAGTCGAAGGAGCGGCGGACAGGGGAAAATTCATAGCGGCCGGGGAACATTTCCTCGAGGCGGGCCTTCACATCGGCGACGGTCCAGAGGACAGGGCATCTCCCGATGCGGGCGGCATCCTCTTCCATTGTATCCAGAACCTCAGCGATATCTCCGCTTCCTGCGGGGAAAATGTAGTTGGCGCAGCCCTCCTCCCCGTCGGAGCGGATGAGCAGCCAGTCCTTCCACCGGGCGATGCGGGTTCCGAAGAACCGGGCCCAGATGTACAGCGAGGTGAAGCAGTACTCTGTGGCCCGGTAGTCGGAAACAGCAAGGAGCGGGTCGGCCCACTCCTTGTCGCTTAATTCTATGTCCTTGAACTCAGGTAGATTACTCATACAGCCACTGGCTCAGGATGGATTTGATTTCCTTCTGGGTAGCCTCGTCGAAGGTGGCGATGCGGGCACGGTGGCTGCCGCCGGGCTGGATGAAGAACTTGATGTTGTCCTTGTGCGGGTCGGCGGGCATCACTGCGGACCAGGGATCGAACTGGCCGTAGATGAAGAGCATGCGGGCGTCGGTGGAGAGCAGGAATGCTGAGATCTTGTTGTAGAGGTAGTCGCTGAAGGGGAACTCACGGTTCTGGGGCAGCATAAGCCGTGTAAGGTAATTGTCGGTATTCTTGATGCTGAAATACTTCCGGTACTTCTTGAAAGGCTTCATGTCGTAGCCGTAGTATCCCAGTTCCTGGGCTGCCTGTACGAAGAAGGGCGAGGTGACGCTCCATTTTACGAAATAGTCAGGGGAGCTGACCTTCATCATGTAATCGAATACCTCGCGGTCGGAGGCGTCCTTGCCGGGTATCTCAGCCACGGGGTAGCCCCACTGCCAGAAGGCGAAGGAGAACTCCAGCACGCCGTAGTCGTAGATCTCGTCCACGGGAGCGCGGAACTCGTACTCGCGGGCCTTGCACAGGGAGTCGTACATGGGCATCAGGCGGTCCTTGCGGAGCAGCAGCTCGATCTGGAAGTTCCTGACGGCCTCGCGGTCGGCGGGTGTGCCCACGTATTCTGCGATGAAGGGCTCATGACGGCCGTCGTATGCGCCGCGGCACAGAGGGCCTACGTAGGGTACGGAGAAGTCCACGTCCTCAGGATAGTAGGCGCGGTAGAGCATGGTGGTCTGGCCTCCCTTGCTGATACCGGTGGAGATCCACTTGCCGTCGAAGACGTTCTTCAGGGCGGTCACTACCTCGTGCAGGTCGGCGGCTGCATTGGGGGCGTTCATGTAGTCCCAGTTGACCTCCTCGGGAGACTTGCCGGGGTAGGGGGTGGACTCGAGGAAGTAGCGGTGCTCGACCACGATGTTGTTCGTGTTGAACAGGGCCGAGATCTCGTCACGGTAGCGGGGACTGGCCGCATACTGGGCGCCGTAGCCCTCGGTCACCACCACGGTGGCGCTGTCAGGATGCACGGCGCACACGTAGACCCTCTGGGTGAAAGTGCCCATGTCGGGGTTCTCGTGGTCGATGGGCTGCTCGAATATCACTAAATATTTCTCGGCGAACTGAGTGCTCTCCAGCTCCTGCACGTCCTTTACCTGGGGCAGGGCAGCGATGCGGTCCGCCAGCGTCGCCTCCTGAGCCCGGAGCTGCACTCCGAGTACCGAGAAGACGAACATCGCGATGGTCAGTAATGTAAATCTGCGCATAATGGTTGTTCGGTTGGTTGTTTAATCGTTGCGCAAATGTAAGATATTTTTCGGTAAGATGGACGCTACTGGAGGTCAAATACCTCAAGCTGCGACTGAATGGCGTTGGAGGCTATGAGCCTGCCGTCGGAGGTGACGCAGATGCACCAGTAGTATTTGTCGGGGAGGACCAATTGTCCGGTGTATCTGCATGTGTCCCCGTCTACGTCCAGTACGACGACGGTATTGCATAGATTCTTCATATTGTCGGCTGGATCATCGTTCACAGTGAAGCAGAGTATGTACAGTTTTCCGTCGGAGTAATATGAGTCGCCGAACTGGTAGTACACGGTCAGGGTGCCCGGAGCCGAAGCCTCACGGCTCTTTTCTATGTCCTTGACTTTCCGCTCTATTACCGGGATATCGGAAATGTCCACCGAATTCAGAAGATTCATGTCCTCATCGTAAAGGTCGATGACCGGTGCCATCTTGACAACAGCCGCATATCCCGTTTCCGTCTTGAATATATCCCATTCCGTGAGGGCCTTCAGCCCGTCAGTCTCTCCGACTACAGTTCCTTTGTAAGATCCGGTAACCTGTCCGGATGTGTCTATTCTCACTATCGGAGTTCCGCCGATGGTGTACTTCCCTCCGTATGTGGCGGTGATTCCGTTATCGTCGACAATCAGTCTGCGGGTCATCGGACGTCCTACTTCCAGCCCGTATCTGATGTTTTTGAGGTACCCCGCCGAGTCTTTGCTGAAGACATGGAAATCATCGTTGTTGCCGTTGATGTACACAGCGTTGTCAGACACCCCGAACGTCTCGACAAAGACAGTCTCTCCCGGTCCGCGTCCCTTCCGCCCGAAGACCGTCAGCGGGTTCATGTCCTGATCTGTCTTGATGATTCCACTCATTTTTCTTTCCATGAAGTATAGGTATCCGTCGTCCTCTATTATGGACATTATGCCGTCCGAGATATAGATCTCCTCGCCGAAGGAGTCGATTGTCCGGGACGGCTCCAGGTGCCTGACTGTGACTTCTTCCGTGGAGCTGCAGGAGGCGGCCAGAAATGCTGCGGCAACTACAGCTGCCGATATCGAAAGTGTAAAAGCAAGAAAATTTTTCATATTATCCAGTGATTATAGTGACAAATATATCAAATATATTAAAGGGCAAGGATAAGAAATATAGGCTCATGGTAGTGCGGCTCTTGGTATAGGTAGTGCTCCGGTCAGTGTGTGTGGTGTTCAGCAACGGTAAGCAGGGTGGCGGGGGTGTTTTGCAATCATTCGATAATCAGGTGCTTACCATTGAGTGCTGATCTTTTCGGCGTTTTCGAAGCACCTGCAAAGATCAGTGGCCTAACGGAATGTGTTGACCACCAAGGTGTTGTAATTTGAGGGTGCTGCAGTGCTTACCGATTACCATTCACCATCCAGTGGCCGCCTTTGTCGGGTCCTACGCGCCGGAGCCTTCCTTCGGCTTTCAGGCGTGCCAGGTGTTTTTCCACGGCTTTCGGGGTGATGCCGATGCGGGCGGCGAGGGCTGCTGCGCTCAGACTGCCGTCCCCGGACAGCAGTTCGAGGATTTTCTCCCCACCTTTTTCATCACTGACGGACTCGAGATATGCATCTATGTCATGGCGGAGATTGCGTATCATCAGGCCGGTCATCCAGTCACGGAATATCGATATGTCCTCTTTCTCGCGGGTCTCAACTATGGCTTTGATGTATTCTTCCTTATCTTCTTTCAGGATTTCACGCAAACTTACGAAAAAGATTATTGCGCGAGGAATATAGTGGTTACAGTTTCCGGAAAATGCCGTAAACGGCCGAGCCGCTGCCGCTCATGGAGGCATAGACTGCGCCTTCGTCGTAGAGGGACTGCTTGAGGCGGGCGAGGGCGGGGTATCTGGCGAAGACGGGGCCTTCGAAGTCGTTGAGGATACGGTCCTTCCATTCTTCGACCGGGAGGGTGTCCAGGAGGTCGCTCAGGCCGCGGCCCGAAGGGTCGGGGGTGAGGGAGGCGTAGGCCCCGGCGGTGGAGACGTGGATGCCGGGGGCAATGACCTTGATGCGGTATTTCTCCCTGAGCTGTGCGACGGCGGGTGAGTCGCAGGGGGTGAGAATCTCTCCCCGTCCGCTGCCGTACATTGGTCTGCTGTAGATGAAGAAGGGGCAGTCGCTGCCGAGGCGGGCGGCATATTCCGCTAGACGCCCGTCGCTCAGGCCGAGGTGGAAAAGCTCATTGAGCCCCCTGAGGGTCCAGGCCGCGTCGGAGGAGCCTCCGCCCATGCCGGCGCCGACAGGGATGTTCTTGCAGAGGTAGATGCCTACCGGAGGCAGGTCAAACTCCTGCTGCAGCAGGCGGTAAGCCTTGACGCACAGCTCTTTCTCAATGTCTCCGTCGGGCAGTTCGAAGGGTGTCCCATAATAATTCATCGAGACGGAGTCCGCCTCGATGATTTCCAGGATGTCCTCCTTCCAGCCGTCCACCGGGAAGAAGAGTGTCTCTATGTCGTGGTAGCCGTCGCTTCTGCGGGCGGTGACCCTCAGACCGATGTTGATCTTCGGCCGAGGGTAGAGCACGATATTCATGGCATCAACCGCATTTGCCGTGACCGCAGTCCTGGCAGATCAGGCAGCCCTCCTGGTAGATGAGGTTGGTCGAGCCGCACTTTTCGCATTTCTGACCGGACTCGTCCTTGGTGCCGTCGGGGATGTACTGCTTCAGGGCGCGTTCTACGCCGTTCTTCCAGGTGTTGATGCTCTCGTCGTCGAGGTTGAGACCCTTGACGAGGTTGAGGATGTCCACGATGGGCATACCGTTGCGGATAACGCCCGAGATGAGCTTGGCGTAGTTCCAGAACTCCTGGCGGAACATGTGGGAGATACCTCCGAGGACTCCGGGATAGCCGTAGCGGTCGGTGTAGTGGAAGTCGTAGCGGCTGGAGCCGTCCTCGAATTTCTCCTTGACGATGCGGCCGGTGGTGATGGCCGTGGGCAGGTTGCGGGAGTCGTCCACCATACCGGTGAAGATCTCGTAGGGTTGGCCGTTCTGCTTGCCTACGAAGGCTATCCACTGCTCGTTGCCGTTCTTGAAGCGGATGACGTCAGCCTCGAGGGACTTGGGTCTCTTCTTGGGCTTGATAACTCCGGCGCCGTCCTTGGCCGATACGAGCACTCCTGTGCGGGAGCCGTCACGGTAGACTGTCACGCCCTTGCAGCCGGACTCCCAGGCGGTGCGGTAGACTTCGGCGACCATGTCCTCCTTGATGTCGTGGGGGAGGTTGACGGTCACGCTGATGGAGTGGTCTACCCATTTCTGCATGCGGCCCTGCATCTTTACTTTAGCTACCCAGTCTATGTCGTTGGAAGTAGCCTTGTTGTAGGGCGACTTTTTGACGAGTGCCTGTATCTCCTCCTCGCTCATCTGCTTTACCTGCTCGACATCGTAGCCGTTGACAGCGCACCAGGTGAGGAAGTGGTGGTGGAAGACGTAGTACTCCTCGAAGCAGTCTCCGTTTTCGTCCTTGAAGGCTATGACGGCGTTGAGGTCGTTGGGGTTGACCTTGCGGCGTCTCTTGTAGAAGGGCAGGAAGACGGGCTCGATGCCGGAGGTGGTCTGGGTCATCAGGGATGTGGTTCCGGTCGGGGCAATGGTAAGCATGGATATGTTGCGGCGGCCGTAGCGGACCATATTGTCGTAGAGTTCCTCGTCCTCCTTGCGGATGCGGGCGATCATCGGGTTGTTCTCCTCGCGCTTGGCATCGAAAATGGGGAAGGCGCCCCTCTCCTTGGCCATGTTGACCGAGGATGCGTAGGCCGCGAGGGCCAGGGTCTTCTGCACCTTGACGGCGAAGTCGATGGAGGCGTCCGAGCCGTAGGTCAGGCCGAGGGCAGCGAGCATGTCGCCCTCTCCGGTGATACCGAGTCCTGTACGGCGTCCTCCGAGGGACTTCTCGCGTATCTTGATCCAAAGCTCGTATTCAGTGCGTTTAACATCATCGTCCTCAGGATCTTGTTTTATCTTATCCAAGATGGCCTCTATCTTCTCCATTTCCAGGTCGATAAGGTCGTCCATCAGTCTCATGGCCTTGGTTACATGCTGCTTGAACAGCTCAAAGTCAAACTCTGCCTGAGGTGTAAATGGATTATTGACGTAGGAATAGAGGTTTACGGCAATCAGTCTGCAGGAATCATACGGGCAGAGGGGTATCTCTCCGCACGGGTTGGTGCTTATGGTCTTGTAGCCGAGGTCGGCGTAGCAGTCAGGAATCGACTCGCGGATGACGGTGTCCCAGAAGAGGACTCCCGGCTCGGCTGACTGCCAGGCGTTGTGGATAATCTTCTTCCACAGTGCGGAGGCGTCAATCTCCTTGGTCACTTTCGGGTGGTCGGAGTCGATAGGGTATTTCTGGACGTAGGGTTTGCCGCTCAGGGCGCAGCGCATGAACTCGTCGTCTATCCTTACGGAGACGTTGGCTCCGGTCACCTTGCCTTTCTCGAGCTTGGCGTCGATGAAGTTCTCCGCATCGGGATGCTTGATGGAGATGGTGAGCATGAGGGCACCGCGGCGTCCGTCCTGGGCCACTTCGCGGGTAGAGTTGGAGTAGCGCTCCATGAACGGTACCACTCCGGTGGAGGTGAGGGCGCTGTTGAGCACCGGGCTGCCGGTGGGGCGGATGTGGGAAAGGTCGTGGCCCACTCCTCCGCGGCGCTTCATCAGCTGCACCTGTTCCTCGTCTATCTTCATGATGCCGCCGTAGGAGTCGGCCTCATGCTTGTTGCCGATGACGAAGCAGTTGGACAGGGAAGCTATCTGGTAGTTGTTGCCGATGCCCGCCATCGGGCCTCCCTGAGGGATGATGTACTTGAAATCCCGGAGCAGCTCGTGAATCTCTGCTGCCGTCATAGGGTTAGGGTACTGCTGTTCAATCCTGGCAAACTCGTTCGCCAGGCGCCAGTGCATCTGGTCCGGAGAGGTCTCGTACAGGTTGCCGAAGGAGTCCTTCATGGCGTACTTGTTGATCCAGACCGAGGCAGCGAGCTCATCGCCGCGGAAATACTCTCTGCTTTCCCGCAGTGCTTCGTCGTAAGTCTTGTTATCCATGCTGTTACGTATTAGTTTTCTAACGAAAATGGTCTGCAAGTTAGGACTAATTCCGGCAGCGGCAAAGCGGGAATGGGTGAAGTTATCAACGGAGTTTTTAACAACAGTTGCGGCAGCAGCTCTTGCAGTCTGTGAATTCGCCTCTTAGCCTCCTCTCGGTCAGGGAGGCCATCCGCTCTTTCAGCTCCGGGGAGCTGATCTTGTCCAGGACGGCGTAGGCAAATGCCAGCTGCTGAAGGACCCGGGCCTCTTTCAAGGGTATGCCGCGGGAGCGCATGTAGAAGAGCTCGTCCTCGTTGAGGCGGCCGTTTGTGGCTCCATGCGAGCATTTTACGTCATCGGCGTAAATCTCCAGCTGGGGCTGGGCAAATGCGCGGGCATCGCGGCTGAGCAGGAGGTTGTGGCATTCCTGGTAGGCTTCGGTCTTCTGGGCGTCGGGGAAGACGTGGATCAGGCCGGAGAAATATGCGGAGGCGCTGTTATCGAGGATGCCCTTGAACAGCTCCCGGCTGTGACATTCGGGAACGCAGTGCCGGACCTTGAGGGTGTTGGTCACCTTCTGGGTGCCGTCCACCAGGTAGAGGCCGCTGATATCGCAGGAGGCGTGAGGGGCGTCGAGGCTGACGGTGATGTCATTGTCGATCACTCCGCCGTGGAGGGTGAGGATGACGGCCTTGAGGGATGCGCCCTCGCCTATGTGGATGTCGAACCGGGTGTTGTGCGTGGCCCGGTTGTGCTCGTTCTGCATGATGACGATGTCGGCAGAGGCCCCGGCCTCCAGGGTGAGGCAGACATTGCCCTCGGTGTGGAAGGGATTCTCTGCAAATGTGTGGGAGCAGAGGATGAGCCTGGCACTGCTGCCCTCCTCGAAGTGGAAGGACTCCCGGGTGCTGATGTCCTCCGGATGCTTTTCCGTGCGGATGCTGATGACCTGGAGGGCCTCCCCGTATATTTTTCCTCTCTCGAAGCGGATGTCCAGCGGACGGTCCGTTCCCTGTACCCCGCCGTCGATCATGAAGACCTGGCGGCTGCCGGGAAGGGGAACCTTGCAGCGGAAGCCTCCCTCGATATTGTGCTCGGGAGCGTAGATGTAGTTCTCTGTCATTGTCCTGCCTCCCCGTTATCCGTTGATGATCCAGTCGTAGCCCCTCTCCTCGATCTCCCGGGCGAGTTCCTTGCCGGCGGTCTTGATGATGCGGCCCTTGTAGAGCACGTGCACCACGTCCGGGACAATGTAGTCCAGGAGTCTCTGGTAGTGGGTGATGACGATGGCGGCGTTGTCGGGCCTCTTGAGCTTGTTGACTCCGGTGGCCACTATCCTCAGGGCATCCACGTCCAGGCCGCTGTCGGTCTCGTCGAGGATGGCCAGACGGGGCTCGAGCATGGCCATCTGGAAGATCTCGTTGCGCTTCTTCTCACCGCCGGAGAAGCCTACGTTGACACCTCTGGAGGAGAACGAGGGGTTCATCTCCACGATTTCCATCTTGCTGCGCATGAGCTTGAGGAAGTCTGCGGCGTTCAGGGGCTCGAGGCCCTTGTGCCTGCGGTGCTCGTTGACGGCGGTGCGCATGAAGTTGACGTTGGTCACGCCGGGTATCTCGATGGGGTACTGGAAGCTCAGGAAGAGGCCCTCGAAGGAGCGCTCCTCGGGGGTGAGGCCCAGGATGTCGCGGCCGTTGAATGTCACTTCTCCGGCGGTGACGGTGTAGCTGTCCCGGCCGGCCAGGACTGCCGAGAGGGTGGATTTGCCGGAACCGTTGGGGCCCATGATCGCGTGGGTCTCGCCTTCGCGGACTGTCAGGTCGATGCCGCGGAGTATTTCCTTGTCGCCTACACTGGCGTGCAGGCCTTTGATTTCGAGTAGTATCTTGTTTTCTGCCATAGTCTTTCTGTTTTGTGCGGAGTGCAAAAATACAATATTTTCCGAAGAGTGGCACATCCTGACGGCCATTCCGTTCGTCTCTACCGGATTGTTTCTTCCAAGTAGTTGCAGATCAGGACGGACGCCGCTGTGGTAGACCAGGATATCCGCCGCAGTGCTTATGCCTTCTCACGGTATAGACGCCACCAGTTGATGATGGAGGCCGCACCGTTTATCAGGTAGAGGGCACAGACTATCGGCATGAATACGTGCCCGACGGATATGTGCAGGATGATCTGGGTGATGTTCACTGCCAGCCATGCCACCCAGCAGTCCCATTTCTTGAGGGCCGAGAGGAACTGGGCGACGAGGATGAGGGCGGTCACGCAGGCGTCAAGGTAGGGCACTGGATCGTGTGTGAGGGTCTCGAGGAGCCAGCCCCAGAGCCAGCCGAGTGCGAATATTGCCGCCACGGACACCGCCCTCTGCGGCCAGGACAGCATGGAGACCTTCAGGGACCTGCCGTCTTTCTCACTCACCTCCTCCGGCTTAGGATGGGTCCAGCGGTAGTGTCCGAGGATGTTGATGCCCAGGGATATGGGCTGCAGCAGCATGTTGGCCCACAGGGCTTTGTTCCAGAACATGAGGAAGAGCAGGGCGGAGTACACGTATCCCACCCAGAAATTGTACTTACTGTTGCGTCCTGCCAGGAACACGCAGGTCAGTCCCGCTATAGACGTGATGAGGTCGATCAGCAGCACCGGAGTGTCTCCGTTGAAAGTGAAGAGGGTATAGTTCAGCCAGTCCATGGGCGTTATGGTTAGGGCCACAAAAATAACGAAAAACTGCGAACCATGACATCTGCGCCATTTTCTCTGCTCTCCGTCGTATCGGTTTCCCTATTCGGAATGCCTTCGTGCAGGTGCCGGGGAAAACGGCCTTTCTCCACCACCTTCTCATGCGGGCAGCAAAAAAGCCGCGCTCCGATGCAGGTCGAAGTGCGGCTTCTGGGTTTGTTGCAGCCTTGGACTGAAGGGCCGTCGGCTATTTGATATCAATGAATCTTTCTTTAGGTGTGACAGGGACCTCGGTCATCTTGGGCAGGGTGATGTTCAGTACACCGTGCTCCATGCTGGCACTGATCTCTTCCTTCTTGATGTCGTCGGGGAGAAGCAGGGCCTGTTCGAAGTGGGAGTAGGAGAATTCCCTTCTGAGGTATTTCTCGTCCTTCTTCTCTTCTTTGTGCTCGTCCTTGTGCTCGAGGGTGACCACCAGTTCGTTCTCTTCGTTGATGCGGATCTTGAAGTCGTTCTTGGACATGCCGGGGGCGGCTATCTCGACTGTGTACTCCTTGTCATTCTCCTTGACGTTGATGGCAGGGGACGAAGTCCTCATCATGTTTCCGAAATGTCTGAAGTCATCATCGAAAAAGTCATTGAAAAAAGCGGGCAGCCAATTCTGCTGTGTTCTTCTGCTGGGTACCATAATGTTATCCTCCATAATTTTAAATTGTTTCTTAAAATATTTATGAACGTTTCCGTTCCGCCCTCCCTTTCGGGCGTTCGATAGATGATATCGCAAATTGTGGACCAGGGGGCTTTGGAATGCGGAGGCTTGACGGAATGTCGCATTTTCCCGCCAAATTGTCACAAAATCCCTGAAAATCAATAGATTAAGTGACAAATTGGCAGAAAAGGGATGTTTACAACAATGCCGCTTAGAGAGCGCACCTTCGGAAGGTGAGGCAGAAATGCGGGAAAACAGCCCACCTTCGGAAGGTGAGGCGGAAATGCGGGAAAACAGCTCACCTTCGTAAGGTGGGACGAGGCAGTTGGGAGCGAAATCGCGTGTACAGACGCTACAGAGGGCTTCGGGCGATTGCGCACCTTCGGAAGGTGAGGCGGAAATGGGGGGAAACAGCTCACCTTCGGAAGGTGGGAGAAGGCAGTAGGTAACGGAATCGCTGGTACAGGCGCTACAGAGGGCTTCAGGCGATTGCGCACCTTCTGAAGGTGAGGCAGAAATGCGGGAAAACAGCCCACCTTCGGAACGTGGGACGAGGCGGCTGGAAACGGAACCGCGGGAAACGGTGCCGTTGCGGTGGACTAGGTGGTGGAGTCGAAGACGAGATGCCCTACCCGACGCTGCCCTCGAGCGAGACCTCGAGCAGCTTCTGGGCCTCGACCGCAAACTCCATCGGGAGCTTGTTGATGACCTCCTTGGTGTAGCCGCCGATGATCAGGCCGACGGCGCTCTCCTCGGGGATGCCCCTCTGGCGGCAGTAGAAGAGCTGGTCCTCGCTGATCTTGGAGGTGGTGGCCTCGTGCTCGGTGATGGCGGTGGGGTTCTGGTTCTCCACTACGGGGAAGGTGTGGGCCCCGCATTTGTCTCCCAGCAGCAGGGAGTCGCACTGGGAGTAGTTGCGGGCGTTCTCGGCCCCGGGCAGTATCTTGACTAAGCCTCGGTAGCTGTTCTGGCTGTGGCCTGCGGAGATACCTTTGCTGATGATGCGGCTGTGGGTGTTGCGGCCGATGTGGATCATCTTGGTGCCGGTGTCGGCCTGCTGGTAATTGTTGGTGACGGCCACGGAGTAGAACTCGGAGACGGAGTTGTCGCCTTTGAGTATGGTGCTGGGATATTTCCAGGTGATGGCCGAGCCGGTCTCGACCTGGGTCCAGAAGAGTTTGCTGTTCACACCCTTGCAGATGCCCCTCTTGGTGACGAAGTTGAAGATGCCGCCCCGTCCCTGCGCGTCGCCGGGATACCAGTTCTGGACGGTGGAATATTTGACCTCGGCATTGTCCAGGACGACGATTTCCACCACTGCGGCGTGCAGCTGGTTCTCGTCCCTCATGGGCGCGGTGCAGCCCTCTAAGTAGCTCACGTAGGAGCCTTCGTCGGCCACGATGAGGGTGCGCTCGAACTGCCCCGTGCCCCGGGCATTGATCCTGAAGTAGCTGGAGAGCTCCATCGGGCAGTGCACTCCCTTGGGGATGTAGCAGAAGGAGCCGTCGGAGAAGACAGCGGAGTTGAGGGCCGCGTAGTAGTTGTCCCCGATGGGCACCACAGACGCTAAGTACTTGCGCACTAAGTCGGGATAGTCGCGTACGGCCTCCGAGAACGAGCAGAAGATGATGCCCTTCTCGGCCAGTGACTCGCGGAACGTGGTCTTGACCGACACGGAGTCGAAGACGGCGTCCACCGCGGTGCCGGCCAGCACGCTCCTCTCATGCAAGGGAATGCCCAGCTTGTCGAAGGTAGCCATCAGCTCTGGGTCGATCTCCTTTTTCTCTGGAGCCTTCTTGGGCGCGGCAAAATAGATGATGTCCTGGAAATCTATCTCGGGAATATCCAGATGGGCCCACGTGGGCATCTTCATGGTCAGCCACTTGCGGTAGGCCTTCAGGCGGAAGTCGAGGAGCCACTGCGGCTCGCCCTTCTTCCCGGAAATCAGGCGTATGATGTCCTCGTTCAGCCCTTTGGGGATAAATTCCTGCTCCACCTGGGTCTCGAAGCCGTGCTTGTACTCGGCGGAGCCTATGTTTTTAAGTATGTCGTCTTTCTCGCTCATGGTCAATCCGTGCTTTTTGCAAAAGTCAGACCGCAAAGATAGAGAATTTTTGTTACCTTAGCGGGGATAATATAAAAGGACAATGGCAACGGAAATATCATCAATAGGCAAGCAGGCACTCCTGTCGCGGCTCTTCGAGAGCAGCGGCCGGACCAATGAGCGGGGCTGCGCGTTCTCCGGCGACGGGGACTTCAGCACGGTTCACAAGGTATTCATGGAAAAGGTGGATTTCGACCTGACGTACAATCCTCTGCGGCATCTCGGGCACAAGCTGGCCCTGAACGTCATCGGAGAGCTCTACGCCCGCATGAGCACTCCCGTAGGAATGGATATCACGGTGGCTCTGTCCAACCGCTTCTCGGTCGAGGACGTGCAGGATCTCTGGGAGGGTATCTCCGCAGCCGCCAAGGAACACGGCGCGGCGCATCTGGGCCTCGACCTTATCCCTTCTGCGGCCGGAATGGTGGTGAGCATCGCGGCCTGGGGCTCCGCCGGAAAGGACGTCGCTCAGAAACGGAAAAATGCTCAGTCGAAGGACCTTCTGGTGCTTAGCGGTGACCTGGGTGCGGCCTATATGGGACTGCACGTGCTGGAAAGGGAGAAGACCGCATTCGAGGGCACTCCCGCCGGGACGGCGCCCAAGCAGCCGGACCTGACGCAGTACAAATACATTGTAGGCGAATACCTCAGCCCTTACCTCAAACCGGGTATTCCGGGACGTTTCTCCGAGGCGGGAATTATCCCGTGCGGAGGATATTTCGTCAGCCGCGGACTGGGTGAAGCCGCCAAGCGCATTGCCGCCGATACGGGCCTCGGAGTCAAGATTTACATCGGCAGGATTCCCATTGCCTCAAAGACCTTCGAGATGGCGCAGGAGCTTAACCTCGACCCTGTCACTGCCGCTGTCAACGGCGGGGACGACTACCGCCTTCTGTACATTGTTCCCCTGGAGTTCCACGAGACGCTGCGCCGCGACTTCCAGGACTGGGACATCATCGGCCATCTGGCGCACTCCGACGTCGGGGAGGTCCTTGTCACCCCGGAAGGCGCTGAGATCGGCATCCACGCACAGGGTTATGAACAATAATTTTACTGAGATACAATGAAAAAGCATTTACTGTCCATTGCGGCCCTGTCCCTGCTGGCAGCTGCCGCCGCCTCTCCTGCCCCGGCGCAGGAGGATTATCAGCCCTCGCCTGAGATCGTTCAGTCGCAGGAGCAGTTCCGCGAGAACCGTTTCGGAATTTTCATTCACTGGGGCATTTACTCGATGTACGGCCAGGGCGAGTGGGCCCTGAACTACAACGGACTGACCCACGAGGAGTACAGCAAGATGGCGGGGGGCTTCTATCCCGCCGATTTCGATGCGGCTGAGTGGGTGAGCGCCATCAAGGCCTCCGGAGCCAAGTACATCTGCATCACGACACGTCATCACGACGGTTTCTCGATGTTTGACAGCAAATGTACTGACTACGACATCATGGACGCCACTCCGTTCAAGCGCGACATCATCGCCGAGCTGGCGGCCGAGTGCGAGCGTCAGGACATGCCCCTGCATTTCTACTACTCGCTGATCGACTGGGGCCGTACCGACGCACCCCGCGGACGTACCGGTCAGGGTACGGGCCGTCCCGAGGCCACCGACCCCGACACCTATTTCGATTTCATGAAGTGCCAGCTGACCGAGCTGCTGACCCGCTACGGCAAGGTGGGCTGCATCTGGTTTGACGGTAACTGGGACCATGAGGAGTGGGAGCAGCCTCTCGACTACCGTTACGACGAGCTGTACCCGCTGATTCATGAGCTCCAGCCCGGGTGCCTGATCGGCAACAACCATCACATCACTCCCTATCCCGGCGAGGACATCCAGATCTTCGAACGCGATATTCCCGGCGAGAATACTGCCGGATGGCACAGCGGCGGAGTCAGCACGACCCTTCCTCTCGAGACCTGCCAGACCATGAACGGCTCCTGGGGCTACCGCATGACCGACCAGAACTACAAGAGCGTGGACGAGCTCATCCGCTACCTCGTCTCCACCGCCGGCCGTGACGCCAACCTGCTGCTCAACGTAGGCCCCCAGCCCGACGGCAACATCCCTGCCGCGGCCCTCGAGCGCTTAGCCGCAATGGGCGAGTGGCTAGGCACCTACGGCGAGACCATCTACGGTACCCGCAGCACCCTCGTGAAACCCCAGCCCTGGGGCGTGACCACCCACAAGGACGACCGGATGTGGCTCCACGTCTTCCCCGCCGATGCCTTCAAGGCCGCAGCTGACGGCCAGATCTACGTGCCCTACAAGGACGGCCGGAAAGTCGCTTCAGTCACACCTTACGGCTCCTCGGATGTGAAGCTCGCCTTCAAGCAGTACAAGGAAGGCCTTTTCATCACCCTGCCCGAGGACATGCCTGCCGACGTGCCCGACTACATCGTCGAGGTGACTTTCAGGTAGTCCTCCCTGACACCAGGCCGCCCGCTGCGTTGAGTAGCGTCCGTAAAGATGATTTTGCAGAATATCAGGCGATTAAAATGACGATGCGCTCCCGAAAGCTTATTGCGAGGTAGCTTCGGGAGCGCATCGTTGTATAACTAGAATACCAGACCAAGAACGATGCCGAATGTATTGAGATTGCCCACCTCCACATCGTCCACTGTCAGCGGGATGCACCAGATATCATACTGGATGCCCAGGTTTATGCCCATCCGCTTGCCGAACTCGAAGTTGAATCCGAATTCCGGACCGGCATAGAAGCGGGAGATGGAGTATCCCAGCCAGTGTTTGACTCCGATGTCCGTACCAAGGTACATATTCACTCTTTTCGAGATGGGAGCATATCCTTTGATGTTAAGGTAGATAGGTGCTGTCCACTCTGCAACACCCACTTCAAGCCCCACACCTACACCGGCGTAGAGATAGGGATTGAACCTTATGCCGTTGAGAATGTCGGCTCCGAAGTTGATACTGTAGCTGGTAGCGCCTCCGGTCAGGCTGAACTCTCCTTGATACCGCAGTACTTTCTTCTCGGGAAACTGGACGTGCTTCTCCCTTGCGGAAGCATAGTTCAGAGGTGCAATGCCCAGCAGAATAGTCATTAAGATAGCAGAAAACTTTTTCATGGTATGGAAATTAACGTGTTATGGTATGATGCCGCAGAACGGCCTCGATCTTTCCGTAGTCAATGGATACAGGCATGCCTTCTCCGCTGTCAGGGACCAGTGTAGCACACCGTA
>DVHI01000003.1 GCA_018712275.1 Candidatus Coprenecus avistercoris
TAAGGCTGTCCCCTTTTTTTCAACAAAAAAATTTTTGAGGGTCGGACTTCGGGGAAAACAGACCCGGCTGCATCCCCCTCCCCTGGTAAGATTTTTTTTGGAATTGTTTCTGAGAATGGTTATTTTTGTCCCAAGATATAGCCATAAACATGGTTATGTTTTAATCGCAAATTGGTCCGGCATACTCAGTATGTCCGGGCCATTTTCGTATAAAATAGCCAAAATATAGCCAAGTTTTCAAGGTCGAAAGTAAAAAATCCCCTCTACAGGGCCTGTAAAGGGGATTGGTGTACCCGGAGCCGGGGTCGAACCGGCACAGCCTCGCGGCCATTGGTGTTTGAGACCAACGCGTCTACCGATTCCGCCATCCGGGCTGATGCGTGCTGGTGAGCACGGGTGAGCATTGGACTGCAAAGATAAGAAAGATTATTCATACGCCAAGCGGGAAGTGGGAAAATCGTCGGGTTAAGGGCAGGGGAAGCCGCCGTTTTGCGTATCTTTGCGGTCAATGGAGAGAGTTATTTATATCACGGACATTGAACTGGAGTTACCTGGGATTCTGCGTCGTCTTTGGGCGGGAGCAGCCGGTGCAGAGGGAACTTCCGGTGTCAGGCCGACAGGCATCTATGCGGTGGTGGACGGCAATGTGGCGGGAAGGTTCGCTCCGGAACTCGAAGCCGCAGGCATAGAATGGATGCCGTTCGTGGCGCAGGAGGAGCGGAAGTCGCTCGAGGGGCTGCAGGTGATAGTCGGCTGGCTGCTGGAGCGGGAGGCTGACCGCGGGGCTCTGCTGCTGGGCATCGGCGGCGGGGTGGTGACGGATATCACGGCATTCGCGGCTTCGGTCTACAAGCGTGGAATAAAATATGCGCTGGTGCCGACAACGCTTCTGGCCCAGGTAGATGCTTCAATCGGCGGCAAGACCGGTGTGAACTTCCACGGGTACAAGAATGTGATAGGGACGTTCGGCTCTCCGGAGGCGGTGATAGTCGCTCCCCGGGTGCTGGGAAGTCTGCCGGCTGAGGAATGGCATTCCGGTATGGCTGAGGTCCTGAAGACGCTGATCACAGGCGATGCTGAGATGTACGGGGAGGCGGTGGAATGGTACGGCGGAATACTTGAGGGGAGGGGAATTCCGGGGAATGAAGTTAGGCTTGGGAAGACCGGGCAAAGCGGAGACGGGACGTCCATGGCAGAAAAAATTGTCAGTGAGCAGGATAAAGAAATGCTCGACAGGATAGTCCGCCGCTGCATCGGGATAAAGTCCTCAATAGTGGAGGCTGACCGCACGGAGAAGGGGGAGCGGATGAAGCTGAACTTAGGGCATACCCTCGGCCATGCGGTGGAGTCCATCTGCCTCAATGCCGGCAGGCCCGTGACGCACGGGGAGGCGGTCGCCGCGGGGATTATCGCCGCAGCCGGTATTTCCCTGAGAAAAGGGGTGCTGGCGGAGGATGTGGCGGGGAGGATTGTCCGTGATTTCAAGTCGCTGGGATACAAGGATATTCCGGAGATTTTGGCAAACAGCACCGATGTTCCTGAGGAGGAAATGGCTGCAAAATTATCGGACTTTGTGCTCAATGATAAGAAACGTAAGGAAGATTTTATTAATTTTGTACTGATTCGCGGTCTGGGCTCTGTGGAGACAGCGGCTCTGGACGTGAACGGACTACAGGAGATAATCTATGATATGTATTAGCATAGGGGACTACGGCCTGGATGCCTGCAGGAAGGCCTTGAAACGCTGCGAGAAGTACCGCAGGCAGTTTCCTGACCTGGTGGCTGAGATACGCCTGGATCTCTGCGGGCTGGGGGAGGACGAGGTGCACGAGCTCTTCAGCGGCTCCAGGATACCTCTGATAGCCACCTGTATGAAACGCAGCAGCCATCTCTACGAGGCTGCGGTGCTGGCCGGGGCCGCCTATGTCGATGTCAACGTATTTTCCTTCATCAACCTCAAGAAAGAGAATCAGGCCCTGCTGCGCAGCCGCAGGACCAAGATTATACTCTCGTTCCACGACTACCAGATGACTCCCGGCACGGATGCCCTGGTAAAAGTGTACAGGGAGGCGGTGGCTGCCGGAGCCGATATCGTGAAGATAGTCACGACGGCGGAGACCACGGCGGACGCTCTCCGGGTGCTGGATCTGTACAAGCTGCTGGAAGACGGCAGGATGGGACGCAAAAAGGTACCTCTGATAGCTTTCGCTATGGGAAATGCCGGACGTTTCAGCCGTCTGGAGGCTCACAGACAAGGCGCTCCGTTTACCTATTGTGCCTTGAAACAGAAATACATAGTGGCTCCTGGAATGTTCACCGTCGAGGAGGTGGAGAGTTTCCAGGACCGGACAGCCGTCAGCGGCACTGTCGATATGCCGGCTTCCAAGAGCGTGGCCCAGAGAGCCATCATAGCGGCCATGCTGGCCAAGGGCGAGAGCGAGTTCCACAACTGTACCCGCTGCCGCGACATCGATTCGGCCATAGGCGTAGCCAAGCAGTTCGCTCAGGAGGCATACGTAGACAAGGGCGGCGACCTTATCATCCGCGGCGGTTTCCCGCCTGAGAAGAAAAAGAATGACTCACCGTTCTCGAGTCTCATATCCATGTCCATGCAGAGCGGCGGCCGCACGGCTTTCGTAGGAGAGTCCGGCTTGCTGTCCCGTCTGTGTATCCCCGTTGTGGCTCAGTTCGGGGAATCCGTTACGGTCACGGGAGAGGGCAGCCTGATGGACCGCCACATGTACGGCTGCAAGGAGGCGATGGAGGAACTCGGTGCGAGCTGCATCCTGACAGCCGAGGAGACCCTGCCTGCCGTAGTCTGCGGCCCCATCAAGGGCGGCGAGATCACCATTTCCGGAAAGAAAGGCTCACAGTTTATCACCGGCCTTCTCATGGCCCTGCCCCTGTCGAAGAAAGACAGTGTGCTGCGCGTTCAGAACGCTACGAGCGTACCGTATATCCTGCTGACTGTGGATGTCATGCAGAAGTTCGGAGTCACTGTCGAGTGGCACCGGGAAGGCGATGTGCTGGTCTTCAATATACCCGGAAAGCAGAAATATTCCCCCACCGAGATGACCTTCGAGGGGGACTGGAGCGCGGCGGTCAACTTCATCGTGGCCGCGGCCATCTTCGGCTCGCTTACCATCAAGGGACTCAATCTCGGGACGATTCAGGCCGACAAGAAGATACTCGACGTGGTGCGCGGCTGCGGAGCCTTGGTTGAGGAACTGCCCGACGACGGCGGCATCCGCGTCTCGAGGGGCAGTCTCAGGGCCTTCGACTTCGATGCCACGGACTCTCCGGACCTGGTACCGGCCCTCTCCGTACTGGCCGCCTTCTCCGAGGGCACCTCGCATTTTACCGGAGTGGCCCGCCTGCGCAACAAGGAGAGCAACCGTCCCGTGGTCATGGAGGAGGGCCTCAATGCCATGGGCGTTCCGGCCCGGGTCGACGGAGACACCATGGACATCACCGGTATAAGCCTTGCCCGCAGGATAGTTGAGGGCAAAATGCTCAAGGGCGGCAACTTCCACACCTTCTCCGACCATCGCGTGGCCATGGCCCTGAAGGTCGCCTCGCTCGGCTGCTCTTCCAAGGTCACCCTGGACAGCACTGACTGCATCGACAAGTCCTTCCCCGGCTTCCTCAAACTCTTTGAGTCCATTCACCAGTAGCACGATACGATATGCGCAACGCTTTCGGAAATACATTTAGGATTGCCCTGGCAGGGGAATCCCACAGCCCTCTCATGTCGGTTGAGATTAACGGCGTGCCGGAGGGTATTCCCCTGAGTCCCGGAGACTTCGCTGAGGACATCGACCGCCGCCGTCCCGGCCGCAAGGGGACTACCGCCCGCACGGAGAGGGATATCCCGGAGATCGTCCGGGGCGTGGAGGACGGCCTGACCACCGGCACCACCCTCAAGCTCCTCTTCCGCAATGAGAATACAGACCCTTCCGCCTATCAGCAGTTTGCCGACATTCCCCGTCCCGGCCATGCGGACTGGGTGCGCAGGATCAAATACGGAGCGGACAGCCTTACCTCCGGAGGCGGAATGTTCTCCGGGCGGATGACCCTTTCCCTCGTTGCTGCGGGAGTGGTGGCCAAGAAAATCATTGCCCCGATACAGGTCAATGCCCGCCTCACGGAGGTCGGAGGTCTGACCCTCACAGGAGATGAAGGGGACAATGCGGCCCTCGATGCCCTCCTCTCCGAGGTGGCGGCCGAGGGCGATTCGGTCGGCGGAGTGGTGGAATGTGTCTGCAGCGGGGTCCCCGCCGGTCTGGGCGAGCCATTCTTCTATCCGATGGAAGCGGCCATTTCCCAGATGATTTTCTCCATTCCCGGCATCCGGGGCATAGAGTTCGGGGACGGCTTCGGCGCCTCCCGCATGCGCGGCTCGCAGCACAACGACCCTCTCACCGACATCGCAGGACACACTTCCCGCAACGGCGCCGGCGGCATCAACGGAGGCATCACCAACGGCAACCCCGTTATCTTCCGTGCCGCCGTCAAGCCCACCTCCAGCATTGCCCGTCCCCAGACTACCGTCAACCTGGCCACCGGCCGTCCCGAAGAACTCATAATAAAGGGACGCCACGACGTATGCTTCGCCCTGCGCGTCCCTGTAGTAGTAGAAAGCGCCGCAGCTATTGTCCTCTGCGACGCTTACCTTTCAGCAAACCGTTAGTCTTTCAGCCACTGGTCGAACCACTCGAAGAAGTCCCTCTGCCAGTGAACGGCGTTCTGGGGCTTGAGGATCCAGTGGTTCTCGTCGGGGAAGAGGAGCATCCGCGAGGGTACACCGAGCATCTGGGCTGCGTTGAAGGCGGCCATGCCCTGGTCTACGGGTACGCGGTAGTCCAGTTCTCCGTGAGTAATCATGATGGGGGTCTTCCAGTTGCGGACGAGTTTGTGAGGAGAGTTGACGTAGTGCTTGCGGGCAGCGGGTATCTCGAGATCCCAGGGTGCTCCGCCGTTCTCCCAGTGGGAGAACCACATCTCCTCTGTCATCATGTACATGTGCTCCTGGTTGAAGATGCCGGCGTGGGAGAGGAAGGCGTCGAAGTCATCGGGATGCGCTCCGGCGAGGTAGTAGATGGAGTAGCCTCCGAAGCTGGCTCCCGAGGCGCCCATCTTGCCTACGTAGGGCTCTTTCTTCATCTCGTATACTGCTGACATGTAGTCGTCGATGCACTGGCCGGCGTAGTCCTTGGACACGTCATCGCACCATTTCTGGCCGAAGGACATGGTGCCGCGGCGGTTGGGCAGGATGACGATGTAGCCCTCGGCGGCCATCAGCTTGTAGTTCCAGCGGGTAGACCAGCCCTGGCTGAGGCACTGCTGGGGACCTCCGGTGCAGAAGAGCATGGTGGGGTAGACCTTGGTGGAGTCGAAGCCTGCGGGATAGACTACCCAGGTGAGCATCTTCAGGCCGTCCGTGGTGGGTATCCAGCGGAGCTCGTAGGTCTCCTGTTCGAGCTGGGCGTAGATGTCGTCGTTCTCGTGGGTGAGGTAGGTGAACGAACCGTCAGCCAGGGATACTGAGATGATCTCGTCGGGGCGGCTCATGTTGTGTGCGGTGGAGAGCAGATGTCCTTCGCCGAACTCGGCCACTCCTCCGAAGTCAAACCAGAGGTCATCGGGGGTGATGCGGGTGACATTGCCCTGGAGGTCTACCGAGAAGATGGCCTGGAGGCCGAATGCGAGGGCATTGAAATAGAGTCCGCTGCCGTCAGCCTTCCATACGGGGGAGGCGGCGCTGTGGTCGAAGCCCACGGTCAGTTCTCTCTTCTCGCGGGAGGCTAAGTCGATGACGAATACCCTGTTGCGGTCAGCCTCGAAGCCGGCGCGCTCCATGCTCAGCCATGCGATGCTCTTGCCGTCGGGGGAGAATACGGGGTCGGTGTCGTAGCCGTTCATGCCCTCGGAGAGGTTCTCGCAGGTGCCGTCAGCCACGTTGTAGAGGTAGATGTCGGTGTTGGTGGAGAAGGCGTAGTCCTTGCCGGTGAGCTTGCGGCAGGCATAGGCGATCCACTGTCCGTCAGGACTCCAGGAGAGCTGCTCCAGTCCGCCGAAGGGCAGGGTGGGGAGCTCGAACCTGGTGCCCTCGATGATATCCTTGCCGGGAGCCACTTTCAGGGACTTGCCCGAGCGGACCACATCGGTCACGAAGGTGTGGGGAATAGTCTCCACGAAGCAGTCCCAGTGACGGTACATCAGGGCGTCGATCTCGCGGCCGGTGGACTGGGCCAGGTCGGGATACAGGTCAGCGGGCTTGGTGGCGTACTTCACCAGGGCGATGTACATCAGTTTGGTCTGGTCGGGGGAGAGCTTGAACTCGGAGATGCCTCCGGGGATATTGCTCACCTTGCGTATGTTCTTGCCGTCGGCGCTCATCGACCAGATCTGGCCGCCCTGGAGGTAGAGGATGGTGGAGCCGTCCCCGTACCAGCGGGCATTGTTGGCACTCGAGGAGAAATGGGTGATCTGGCGGTTGCCCGTGCCGTCGGCGTTCATCACATAGAGCTGCCGCACGCTGCGGTTCTCCTCTATGCTGGTGTAGGTCACTCCGTAGAGTATCTTACTTCCGTCGGGGGAAAGCTGAGGGTCGGATACCCTGCCGAGGCGGAGCATGATCTCGGGTGTGAACTTGCCGTCCACGACCTCTATCGGAGTCTTCTCGATAACTGTGGCGCCGCTCTGCGCGTAGGTGGACATCACTGCCATTGAGGACATTAGCATCAGTGTTGTTGCGAATTTTAATTTCATTTTGTCAAATATTTGAATTATAGATTATTTCATCCATTCGGGCATGGGCTCTCCCTTGAGGAAATGGTTGAAGAACTCCACGAGCTTGACAGTGTAGTCCTTGCAGTTGTAACGCTGCACGAGGTTGTGGTCCTCGCCGTTGTAGGTGAGCATCCAGGCCTGCTTGCCGCAGCGGCGCAGGGCTGTGAAGAACTCGATTCCCTGGTACCAGGGCACTGCTCCGTCCTCGTCGTTGTGCATGATGAGCACGGGGGTGGTGACGTTGCGCACGAAGAACAGGGGGGAGTTCTCGACGTAGAGGTCGAAGCCGTCCCAGAGATTGTCCCCGATACGGCTCTGTCCGTGCTCGTACTGCATCTGGCGGGTCACTCCGGAGCCCCAGCGGATGCCGCCGTAGGCACTGGTCATGTTGGATACGGGCGCTCCGGCTCCGGCTGCTGCGAACCGGTCGGTCTGGGTGATCATGTAGGCCGTCTGGTAGCCGCCCCAGCTCTGTCCCTGGAGGGCCATCTTGGAACTGTCTATCCATGGCCGGCCTTCCAGCACCTTGTCCACGCCGGGCATGATGCAGTTCATCGCGCTCTGGCCGGGATGTCCGGTGTGGTAGTAGATGTCGGGCACGAATACGATGTAGCCGTTGCTGACAAAGTAGGAAATGTTGATGATCGAGCGGCTGGGTGCGGGGGCACGGTAGGAGTACAGTCCGTCGGAGCTTCTTTCGTAGAAATACAGCACCATCGGGTATTTGCCCGCAGAGTCGAGGTCATCGGGGGTGAAGAGCATGCCCTCGCAGTGGAATACACCGTCCTCGGACATCCAGTCCACCAGTTCCACGCTGCCCCAGCGGTACTGGTCCTGCTGAGGGTTGATGGCGGTAAGCTGCTGCGAGGTCTTGAAGAGGTCGGAGGTGCGGTAGAGGTCGTAGGGATTGCGGAAGTCGCCCATGGTGTAGAACAGGACGGGCTTCTTCCCGGAGCCAATCGCGCTGAGGCGGTAGGTGGCGGGGCCGCTCACCAGTTCTTTCATCCTGGGCTTGCGGGCGCTCAGGTCCTTGAGGTAGATGCCGGTCTCCTTGGTCACGTCGTTGAATGAGGAGAAATACAGGGGCTTGTCGGCCAGTATCTCACGGTCAGCCGCCCTGCCGCCGCGCTGTTCCAGGCGGGAGTCGAAGAGGATGCTGAGGATCGGGGTGAGTTTGATGGAGTCGGCGGCTCCGATGCCCTCGGTCATGTTCTCGGGGGCCTTGCTGCCGTCAGTGTAGAATTTCCATACGTCGAAGCGGGCTCCTATGAGCAAGGCCGAGCCGTCCTTGTACCAGAGTGCGGGTCCGGTGGGGCCGGCAGCGGAGGGGGTGTCCTCCTCGTCGTCCCAGAAGAGGGCGGGCACGTCTGCGGTCAGGTTCCTCCAGGTGTTGTCCTTAATGCTGTAAAGATGCCAGCACTTGTCCGCTGAGTCGAACATTACGGCGTAGCTGCCGTCGGGGGAGAGGGTGCTGCGCACGGTGCGGTTCTCGCTTATGAGCTCGCGCTCACCGGTCCCGATGTCGAGGCGGTAGAGGTCGTAGCGGGGGGTGGGGTCCCACTGGCGCTCCACTCTGTAGGGCTTATCGTTGAGGACCAGGACGGTGTTGCCGGTCAGGTCCTCGGGAATATTGACGGAGGGCATGTCCTCGTCGGCAAGCATCAGTATCTGTCCGGGCTTGTCGAAATAGTAGAGGGCGGTGTAGGTCTGGCGGTCGAAGCGGGACTTGTTGATCTTCACCTGGGTGGGCAGGTAGTCGGCGTCCCACCTCCAGATGTCGAGCTTCACCTTTTCAAAGTCAGGCACCGTCTTGTCCTCCGGCTCGGGCAGCTCCTTCACCCCAAGCACCAGGTAGCGGCCGTCCTTGCTCAGGCGCAGGGTGGCCTTGTCGCTGATGCCCATGCCCTCGGGGATGCCCTTCACATCTGAGGGTACAATGCACTCTGCTTCCGGCACCTCTGCCGTGAGGTCTGCGTAGAATATGTCGCGGTGGTCCTTGGCGGCCTCTGAGGTGTCGCGGCGGGAGTAGAACATGGCGGCGGTGGCCTCCTCATTGAACTCTATTCCGGCTATAAGGCCCTCCTTGGGGGTGCTGTAGAGGGTGAGGTCCCTGCCGGTGGAGGGAATGAGCAGGTGCAGCTCCCTCTGTCCGAGGGAATCCTCCTTCGCGGGCTCGGTGGCGTAGAGGATCTTCTCGCCCTTTTCGGAGAAGATGCAGTCGTCCACATGCCTGAGTGTATCGGTGCTCAGTGTGCGGATGTCGGTGATGTAGAGCTCGCGGCCGCCTTCCTTGGACGCTTCGGTCTGTGCCTGACGGTATGCCACGTAGTTCTGCAGGTCGTCGCCGAGGTACATCCGGTCGATGTTCGGGAAGACGGTCCTGGCTCCCGACTTCAGGTCGAGGATCACGAGGCTGTCCTTGGGCATCTCGTGGGCCTTCTTCTTGTCGATCTTAGCCTGCCGTGTGGCCTGGTTCGGAGCCCCGATCATGTACACGGCCTTGGTGCCGTCCTGGGAGATGACGGCTCCGCTGCCCCTGGGAACGGTGTAGGCCACGCGGTCCCCGGCTATGTCATAGATGTGGAGTGTGTCATCCCCGTCCTGCAGGGTGACGCTGTACAGCAGCCAGTTGCCGCCGTAGGGATTCTGTATCGAGGATACTGTCTGCCAGGTGTCGTAGACGCTGTGGTCCAGCGGCTTTTTCTGTGCAGAAAGTGGTAGCGCGGTCAGGACGCTTAATGTAAGCGCAACCGCCGATGCGGATAATATGTGCCTTGCATTCATAGGTAAGAAATTTAATCAGGCAAATTTAAAAAAATTACCCTTTCCCCGCTGCCCGTGCGTGTTCATTTTTCCACAACGGCAGCATTTCCCGCGATTAGGTGCCGTTGCGGTGCCACATTTTCTTCAGCGCCCTTCCCACTCCTTCCGAAGGAGTTGTCGAAATCCCTGTCCCACCTTCCGGAGGTGTGCGGATTTTCCGCATTTCCGTCTCACCTTCCAAAGGTGCGCAAATCCCGAATCGCCTCTAAACGTTCTGTCGTAGCATTTGTACCGTTCATGATATCCTTCCCATCAGAAGGTGCCGGGCGAAACGGTATATTGCCACCACCTTCTCATTTTCGTTATGTGCCAATCCGCATCAGAGATGGCTCTCGGTGGTCCTGCCATGGTTCCCTGCCGGGAAGGTGCCGACAAAGGTGGCATATCACCGTCACCTTCCGATTACCTTCAGATAATCGGAAATACACGTCAATTTCATATTTGCCGGCAGCAAGCAACATATTATGCAGCAAATGTTCCATTCGGCAAAACGTCCGTTTT
>DVHI01000018.1 GCA_018712275.1 Candidatus Coprenecus avistercoris
CGAGCAGCCCTTGACTGCCGGTATATTTGGCCTTGCAGGCCGCAGGCGGATACTCCGATGATGTCGCCATCGAACGGACGCAGGCTCTTACCCTGCATTTTCACCCTTACCTCTCCCGAGGGAGGGGCGGTTGTTTTCTGTTACCCGTGACGTAAGCTTTCGCCTACCTGTGCTTTCCACAGTGCGGTGCTCTGTCCTGCCCGGACTTTCCTCCCCCGGACCTTTGACGGTCCGGCAGCGATAGAGCGCCCCGCCTTATTTGTTTGACGATTCGTTTGGAATCCGTTATTTCTTGTCGTAATACTTTCTTATGTTCCGCTCTACCTCGCGTTTCATGCGAGGGGAGAGGGTGCAGTTCTCGTGGCACTGCATGTCGTAGTTCCAGATACGGGCCACGCAGTAGTTGGCGTGACGGCAGCCGCTCTCAGAGCAGACTCCGTCGCGGAGCTTGTTGACGAAATCAGTATCGTATACCAGCGGACGGGCCATTTCCACGAACTCGAATCCGGCGTTGAGGACTCTGTCGATGGTAGCCATGGAGTTGACTCCTCCGACGAAGGCCAGAGGCAGCTTCAACTCCCTGCGGAACTGTATGGAGTCATCGAAGAAGAAGGCCTCCTTGAAGGGCTCGTCCTTTATCATCATCTTGCCGAAGAGGTTGACGCCCAGCTTGAGCCACCACAGCCTCCAGGGCATGTAGCCTGTCAGTACGCTGATGGGCATGGCTCCGCGCATGACGTACATCGGGGCCTTGCTGACGAATCCGCCGCTGAGTACGAGGCACTGGGCTCCGTCCTGCTCCAGGCGCCTGGCCACCTTGATGCAGTCCTCCACTTCCAGACCGCCCTTGAACCCGTCGCGGGTATTGGTCTTGACCAGCACCGCTATATCGTCTCCGGCCGCTTTCATCACTTCCTCCATGACCAGGTCCATGAATTTCATACGGTTCTCCAGCGGGCCGCCGTAGCCGTCGCGGCGGTGGTTGGTGTAGGGCGAGAGGAACTGCGAGATGAGATAGCCGTGGCCGGCATGTATCTCGACGGCATCGAATCCTCCGTCTTTTGCGATGCGCACTGCATTGCCGAAGTCCTTGACTATCTGCAGTATCTCGTCCTCGCGCAGGCCGTGTACGAAGGTAGGGGAGTACAGGTTGAATCCGCTGGATGCTCCTACGGGTCTCTGTCCGCAGTACATCCTGTGGGACATATTGCCGCAGTGTCCGAGCTGTATGCAGGCCTTGGCTCCTGCAGTATGTATTGAGTCGGTCAGGTCTCTCAGGCCGGGAATGATCTCGGGACGCATCCAGAGCTGGCGGTGGAACGAGAGGCCGCTCTTGTTGATGGAGGCGTAGGCAACGGAGGTCATCCCGACTCCGCCGCGGGCCACTGCCGTATGGTAGTCCTTGAGCTGTTGCGTGGGGACATGCCCGTCGCACATGCCTTCGTATGCAGAGGCGCGTATGACGCGGTTCTTGATTTCTATCGGGCCTATCTTGGCCGGAGTGAAGAGCAGTGATTCCATGTCTAATATATAAAAGGTATGAGTCGTTTGCGTTTGAGTGAGGTGAATTCCTCACCGAATTCCCTGGCGTATTTTTCGTACAGGGAGTTGGCCCTCGGAGCGAGGTTGGCGAAAGTCCACATGCAGAAGATGGCTCCCGGCAGGGACCAGGTCAGTATCGCGAAGCCGAACCACTCGGTAATCTCACCATAGTAGTTGGCCGAAGAGACGTAGCGGAACATGCCTCCCCGTGGAATGTAGTGTCTGGTGTCACCGGGCTTGCGCAGGTGGCGTATGATGTAGTCGGAATGCAGGTTGACCACCATGCCGAAGATGAATATCAGGGCTCCGATGATGAACTGCGGTGACAGAAGCCACTCGGGGGTGTAGCGTCCCTCGGGGGCAATGACGAAGAGCCAGCCGCAGATCAGGTAGGCGTTCACCACGTTGAAGACGGCTCCCATGAGCACGACGGAGACCGGTATCCGGCTCTTGCCCCTCATCAGGAAGGGGTAGATGAGGGAACGCTGTATGTAGTGCACAAGCAGGAAGGACACTAGGATGAAGGCCGTGATGTTCTCCCAGCCGCGTGCGGGTATGATGATCAGCAGAGACGCTATCAGCACGGGAATCTCCATGATAATCCAGCCCAGCTTGTTGTCTATCATCGGTCCCCAGCCCTTGGAACGGAGGTATCCGTAGCCTGCCTTGAAGTACTGCAGGGCCACGAAGACCACTACGGCCAGGACGATCATCACTCGCTCTACGATGTGGAAGAAGTGTGGGGTGAATATTGTCAGTTCGTTCAGATTCACGGTTGCAGGTTTTAATACGGTTAAAAATTCTGGATAATGTTCAATTCAATTAAGGTTTAAGACGTACGGCAGTCTGGAATACAGGCTTGTCTCCGCAGCGTCCCTCCACGAAGAATTCTCCGGTAGCGGTGGTGGCGCGGTAGAGGTCAACCCGGTCGCCCAGGCGGGTCTCGTGGTTGAAGTTGATCTGATAGGAGTCAATGCCGCCTCTCTTCTGCAGCTCGTCGGAGGGAATGGTGTCGAAAGCCCATTCAATGTATTTTGCATTGTTGGTATGGGCATTGAAGTCAATGTCGGAGTACAGTACCTCGTGTGTACGGACGAGCTCCATCCCTTCGGAGGGAGTTGTCAGCTTGCCGCAGGCCTCGGCTATGGCGTTGCGGTCGAGGGCTGTGGTGAGGCTCTTTTCACCCAGAATGTGGTCGGGGCGCAGCATTCTCCTGGTATTTACATCGATGAGCAGCCAGGAACTGGTAGCCTGAATCAACGGTCCGCCGCCATCTGTGCCGGATACCTCGAAGTCCCTGAGGGAGAATACGCCTTCGCGGCCCTTGTGCCAGGTGGTCAGCTCCACCTCGTCCTCCCACTTGGGAGACCGGAGGTAGACGACCTTCATTCTGGAGAGTACCCAGACGATATTGTCCTTTATGAGGTCGGAGTAGCCGAAACCGATGCTGGAGGCGTGGTAATTGGCTATTTCCTGTGCCTGCGTCATGAAAGAAAATGCCTTGTAGCTCTTACGGATGTCCACGTCACAGGTCTGGATTCTGTATCTTACTGTATGACTTTTCATTCAGTGATGAGGTTGAAAAAATATCTTGCAAAGATAGTTTTTTTGCATTAACTTTGTACCCCCGTAAGTAAATAATATCGTATGTCTGCAAAATATGTTTTCGTTACGGGAGGTGTCGTATCCTCACTTGGAAAAGGCATCATTTCCTCTTCATTAGCCAAGCTGCTTCAGTCCAGGGGACTGCGGGTCACTATCCAGAAGTTTGACCCGTATCTCAACGTAGACCCCGGCACGCTGAACCCTTATGAGCACGGAGAGTGCTTTGTCACCGAGGACGGGGCCGAGACCGACCTGGACCTTGGTCATTATGAGAGATTTCTCAATATCTATACGTCCCGTGCGAACAACGTCACTACAGGCAAGATATACCGCACGGTCATCGACAAGGAGCGTCAGGGCGCGTATCTGGGCAAGACTGTCCAGATCATTCCCCATATTACGGATGAGATCAAGCGCCGCATGCTGCTGCTGGGTAAGAGCGGGCAGTATGACGTGATAGTCACCGAGATAGGCGGTACTGTCGGAGACATAGAGTCCTTGCCCTTCATCGAGGCGATGAGGCAGCTGCAGTGGGAGCTTCCGGATGAGGACTGCCTGGTGATCCATCTGACTCTGGTACCTTATCTGAGCGCGGCCAAGGAGCTGAAGTCCAAGCCCACCCAGCACTCAGTCAAACTGCTGCAGCAGGACGGAGTCCAGCCGGACATACTTATCTGCCGTACCGAGCACAAGCTGTCGCAGGAGCTGCGCAAGAAGCTGGCCCTTTTCTGCAACGTGCGTCCCAACGCCGTCATAGAGTCCATCGATGCGGATACCATATATAGAGTACCCCTTATGATGAGGGACGAGAAGCTCGATGAGATCGTCCTGGAGAAGTTCGGTCTGACTACGGCCGAACCGGATCTTGAGGCGTGGAAAGGCTTCCTGGACCGCCTGGGTGCACCGAAGTCCCATGTGACTGTAGCCCTGGTCGGCAAGTATGTCGAGCTGCAGGATGCCTACAAGTCGATCCTGGAGTCATTTATCCACGCTGGTGCCGCCAACCGCTGCAAGGTGAAGGTGGTGCCGATCCACAGCGAGTACCTCACCGAGGACAATGTGGAGGAGAAGCTCGCCGGCATGGACGGAGTGCTCATCGCTCCCGGTTTCGGCGAGAGGGGACTGGAGGGCAAGATAAAGGCCGTCCGTTATGCCCGTGAGAGGAAAGTGCCTTTCTTCGGCATCTGTCTCGGTATGCAGATGGCAGTGGTGGAGTATGCCCGCAACGTGCTGGATCTGGCCGATGCCATGACTACAGAGGTGGAGGCCAACACCGCCAACCCCGTCATCGACCTGATGGCGGACCAGAAGACCACTACCGTCAAGGGCGGAACCATGCGTCTGGGTGCCTACAAGTGCCAGCTGGAGGAGGACTCCCTGGCTTACCGAATCTACGGAAAGCCCCTGATCAGCGAGCGTCACCGCCACCGCTACGAGCTCAACAGCGAATATACGGACCGTCTCAATGCCGCCGGCATGCGTATATCGGGCCACAATCCCGAGACCGGACTGGCCGAGATAGTCGAGATACCCTCGCATCCATTCTTCATAGGAGTGCAGTTCCATCCCGAGTACAAGAGTACTCCCGAGAATCCCCAGCCTATATTCGTGGCCTTCGTCAAGGCGGCCATGGAATACCATGACTCTCATAATGAGGGAGGTTCCTCACGATGAACGGCCGGAAGTTCCTTGTTCCTGCGGCCGCAATCCTGGCTGCCGCCGTTTTTACGGGATTTGCATCTAGAGTCTATCCTTCTGCTGCAGTCCCTCAGAGCAATGCTGTCAGTTATGTGATTGACACCAAGGAAGAGATACGTCATGACCTCTCGGCCTATACCCAGGGACTGTTCTTCCACGAAGGGAGGCTCTACGAGAGTACCGGCCAGTACGGGGAGTCTTCGTTCCGCGAGGTGGATCCCGCCACGGGGAAGGTGATGAGGCAGGAGGTGCTGGCGGCCGAAGTATTCGGGGAGGGCTCTTGCGTCTTCGACGGGAGGGCCTACATCCTTACATGGTACGAGGGCAAATGCCTGGTGTACGATATCGCCTCATTCACCAAGCTGGCCGAACTGGCCTATCAGGGGCAGGGCTGGGGTCTGACCACTGACGGAAAGTCCCTGATCATGAGCGACGGCTCTTCCAGGCTGTCTTTCCGCGACCCTGTCACGTTCATAGAGCAGAGGACCCTGACTGTCCGGGACGGTGGTGTCGAGGTGCAGTTCATCAATGAGCTTGAGTATATCGGCGGAAAGATATGGGCAAATGTCTATGGTCTGGACGAGATATACATCATCGATCCGGCATCGGGGCAGGTGACCGGCAAGGTAGACTGCCGCGGACTGCTGGATGCAAAATACCGGACTACGGCAGTGGATGTGCTGAACGGTATTGCGTGGAATCCGGCCGACAGTTCCCTGTACCTTACGGGGAAGTATTGGCCCAGAATGTATAAAGTAACCATAAAGGAAAAATAGGATGAGTAATTTCAGGATACGTGCCCTGCAGGAGTTTTCCACGCACAGGGCTGAGCGGTTCTTCGAGGAGGACCGTCCGGTGTCCGAGTATTTCGGGCAGAATGTGTTCACCATGGAGCGTATGCGCAAGTATCTTTCGCCTGATGCCTACGCTCACGTACAGTCCTCTATCCGTGAGGGAACGAGCATTGACCGCCGTTTCGCCGACCAGATAGCCGCCGGCATGAAGACCTGGGCGGTGGAGATGGGTGCCACCCATTACACCCACTGGTTCCACCCCATGACCGACTCTACCGCAGAGAAGCATGAGGCCTTTATCGACCGTGATTCCGAGGGACATGTCTTCGAGACATTCAAGGGCAACACTCTCGTGCAGCAGGAGTCCGACGGCTCCAGCTTCCCCAACGGAGGCCTCCGCAATACATTCGAGGCCCGTGGCTATACCGCCTGGGATCCGAGTTCTCCCGCATTTATCCTGGACAGTACCCTCTGCATTCCTACAGTATTTGTCGCCTACACCGGCGAGTCCCTGGACATGAAACTCCCTCTGCTCAAGTCCCTGAGGGCTTTGGACCGGGCAGCCGTGGACGTGGTGCATCTCTTTGACCGTAACGTAAGGAAAGTCAATGTGATGCTGGGACCGGAACAGGAATACTTCCTGGTCGATGACGCGTTCTACCGTGCCAGGCCTGACCTCCAGATCTGCAACCGTACCCTTCTGGGGCATACCGCCGCCAAGGACCAGCAGCTGGAGGACCATTATTTCGGCACTATCCCCTCGAGGACCATGGCATTCATGAAGGACTTCGAGGTCAATGCATACAAGCTCGGAATTCTGCTCAAGACCCGTCACAACGAGGTGGCTCCCAATCAGTTCGAGTGTGCGCCGCTCTACTGTGAGGCCAATCTGGCCATAGACCAGAACCTCATACTCATGCTCCTGATGCGGAAAGTGGCCAAGAAGCATCATTTCAAGGTGCTCTTCCACGAGAAGCCCTTCGACGGAGTCAACGGCTCCGGCAAGCACTGCAACTGGTCCCTGGTCACCGACACGGGAGTCAACCTCCTGTCGCCTGGCCGTACTCCGAGGACCAATCTCCAGTTCCTGAGCATTTTCGTCTCTGTGATCCGGGCTGTCCAGGAGCACAGCCACCTGCTTATGTCCAGTGTGGCCTCCCTGAGCAATTCCTATCGTCTGGGCGGGCATGAGGCCCCTCCCGCGATAATGTCCGTATTCGTGGGCACTACTCTGGACAAGGTGCTCCGCAGCATCGAGGACATGAGCGACTACGGAGGAGAGGACGGAGAGAGGGCCCGTCTGAAGGTGATCAACGACATTCCTGAGATTCTGCCCGACAATACGGACCGCAACCGTACCTCGCCCTTTGCCTTTACAGGCAACCGTTTCGAGTTCAGGGCTGTAGGCTCTTCTGTCAATGTGTCGGCGCCTATGTATGTGCTTAACGCGGCGGTGGCCCGGCAGCTGGTGCGCTTCCGCTCCCTGGTGGACGAGCGTATTGCAGCGGGCGAGAAGCACGATGATGCCATCTTCAATGTCATACGGCAGTATGTCCTGGAGTCCAAGGATATCCGCTTCGAGGGCAATGGCTACAGCAAGGAATGGCAGGAGGAGGCTCTGAGGCGCGGTCTGCGTCCTGTGGGCGAGGTGCCGGAGGCAAACAAGGCGCTCATCGAGCCGGCAACTGTAGAGCTGTTCTCCTCGCAGGGCATTCTGTCCGACCGCGAGCTTTACGCCCGTTATGAAGTGCAGCAGGAGACCTACACCAAGAAGCTTCAGATAGAGGCACGTGTGCTGGGAGACCTGATAGTCAATCATGTCGTGCCGACAGCCATCAAGTTCCAGAATACTCTGATAGAGAATTGCCAGGGCCTGAAGGACCTTTTCGGTGCCGAGAGGATGCGCCAGATGTGTACCTCCCAGCTGCGCATGATTGAGAAGATATCCCGCTATGTGGATTCCCTGCGCAAGGATGTGCATGACATGATAGACGAGCGCCGCAGGGCCAACCAGATAGCCGATGTTACGGAGAGGGCTGAGGCATACTGCTCGCTGGTGCTGCCTTACATGCAGAAAATCCGCGAGGTATCGGACAAGCTTGAAATGCTTGTGGACGATGAGTTGTGGCCGCTGCCCAAGTATCGCGAGATGCTGCTGAGCCGGTAGGCCCTCCGTTTTGCTACAAATATTTTGCTCTATTTGCTGCAAAGTACTATATTTGCAAGTCAATAGAGCAAAATATTGACACGTATCCTAATCAATCACATGAAGAACGAGAGAATAGAGAAACTGGTATCATACTTCGCGAAGCACTATGTCAACAGGTATTGGGTATTGT
>DVHI01000019.1 GCA_018712275.1 Candidatus Coprenecus avistercoris
CATATTGTGGACAGAGTGCTGGAGGACAGCGGAACCGAGTATGGATATGTCAGGAGACGTAATTACGAATAAAACTTTCTCAATATAATTTATGACCTGGTGGATAACGTACCCCGCTATCCTGGCTCTGCTCATCGTAGCGGAGCTTTTTTATTTCAGGGTAGCGGACAGGCTGAATATCATCGACAAGCCTAATCTCAGAAGTTCACACACCCATATCACGCTCAGGGGAGGTGGCGTCATCTTCCTCATCGGGGCGTGGCTGTATGCCGCGTTCTTCGGACTGCACTATCCGTGGTTCATGGCGGGGCTGACGGCTATCTGCGCCGTGAGCTTTGCGGATGACGTGCATTCGGTGCCGAATGTGTGGAGGCTTCTGGTGCAGTTCGCGTCGATGATGCTGATGTTTGTGGATCTGGGCTTCATCAGCGGAGCACTGTGGTGGGCGGTCATTCCTGCGCTGATTGTCTGCGTGGGCATCATCAATGCCTACAACTTCATGGACGGCATCAACGGCATCACCGGGGCGTATTCGCTGGCCGTGCTGATTCCCCTGGCGGTGCTGAATGTCCGCTACAGTTTCGTGGATCCCGCACTGATATTCGTGACGGCACTGTCAGTGCTCGTATTCTGTTTCTTCAATTTCCGGAAACAGGCCAGGTGTTTTGCCGGGGATGTGGGGTCTGTCGGTATTGCATTTATCATCCTGTTCATTCTCGGCAGGCTTATCGCCGCCACCGGAGACGTCCAGTATCTTCTGCTGCTGGGTGTCTATGGTATCGACACGGTCCTTACCATCATACACCGAATCATGCTGCACGAGCATCTGGGCGAGGCGCACCGCAAGCACGCCTACCAGCTGATGGCCAATGAGCTGCATATTCCGCACACGTCCGTGTCATTTTTCTATTTTTCCCTGCAGTTGATAGTATCAGGCGGTCTATTGGCCGTACCTGACAGTCTGCAGTGGCCTTATACGGTAGCCGTGCTGATGATTCTCGCTCTGGCATACCTATTGTTTATGAGAAAGTACTACCATCTGCATGCAGAATATCTAAATAGTCTGAAATCATGATACTCGATGACACTCTTCTCGATGACTTAGAGGCAAAGGCGAAGCAGAGTCCCCGCCTGAGGATGAACCTGAACCTCCACGACTCCCTTGACTCCAAGGCCCAGCGCCTGCTCAACGCCCTGCTTCCGGGCACCGTGATTCCCATCCACAGGCATAGGCATACGGCCGAGACCTACGCCATCCTCAGAGGGAGGATGTTTGTGGTCTTCTACGACAGCATGGGCGGTGCGGTGGAACGCATCCTGCTCGACTCTAGGTCCGGGCACTACGGCGTGCACATTCCCAAGGGACAATGGCATGCGGTGGAGGTCATCGAGCCTTCGGTCATCCTGGAGGTCAAGGACGGCCCGTATATGCCGCTTCAGCCCGAGGACACTCTCGACTGAACAGGCAGCTGCAGAACTGCTTCCGGTATTGTCAGTACATCCCGTCGGTCTCATTCCTGAAATGTGGCCGGCGGGATTTTTATTTGTGGAAATCTATGCTTAACTTTGCTCGGATGAACTGGAATAAGGAATTAAAATAAAATGCCATATGAACATCTCAGTAATTCTAAGGCGGGCGGCAGCCGCAGCGATGGTGCTGGCCTGCACGTTTTTTTCAGACCTTAATGCCTGTACGGGCATTTCTTTCACGGCCAAGGACGGCAGTTTCGTGCTGGCCAGGACGGCGGAGTGGGGCGGTTCGGACCTGCACAGCCGCTACGTGGTTGTCCCTAGGGGATACAGGCATGTGTCCCTGACGGCAGATGGCGGCAATGGTATGATATTCACTGGAAAGTACGGATATGTGGGGGTGGCGGCCAATATGGACCAGTTTGTGCTGGAGGGGCTCAATGAAAAGGGGCTGTCCGCCGGACTTTTCTTCTTCCCCGGTTACGGCCAGTATCCTGAGTACGATTCTACCGAAGTGAGCCGTACTGTCCCCGACATGCAGGTGGTGAGCTGGATACTCTCCGGATTCTCCACCGTACAGGAGGTGATTGACCATTTTGACGAGATAATAGTGACCATGCTCTATCCTCAGTCCGGCACTTCGCACTGGAGGGTGGGGGACCCGTCCGGAAGGCAGGTTGTCATCGAGATAACCGGCGGAAAGACGCATATCTACGAGAATACGGTAGGGGTGCTGACCAATTCCCCCGATTTCCCCTGGCATGTTACTAATCTGAACAACTATGTCAATCTGGCTTTCGGAGAGGCTGATGGCAATGCCTTTTCGGCTTATCCGCAGGTACGCCGCTTCGGAGCCGGCACCGGTATGATAGGAATCCCCGGGGACGTGACTCCTCCTTCGCGGTTTGTACGTGCCGCCTACTATCAGGCCACCGCACCGCAGTACCCTACAGGAGAGGAGACGGTAATGTCCTGTTTCCTGATTCTGAACAATTTCGACATACCGATAGGGGTGGAGCGTCAGAAAGGGCAGGAGCCGACAGACATTCCCGGTGCCACACAGTTTACGACGGCGGCCGATACCAAGGGGCTGAAAATGTACTGGCGCACCTGCTGGAACAGCACCATCCGCTGCATCGACCTGAATGACATCGATTTCTCCAAGGTGAAATACACCGTCGAGCCTCTGGATAAAGTGCGCCGGCAGAGTGTCGAGATGATCACTGTCCGATAAATTCGCACAAAGCAGTGTACAGCCTCTGTACGGGGAGTCCTACGATGTTGAAGTAGGAGCCGCGTATGGAGGTTATTCCTATGTAGCCTATCCATTCCTGGATGCCGTAGCTGCCGGCCTTGTCGAAGGGACGCCAGCGGTCGATGTAGTAGGATATCTCCTCTTCAGCAAGGGCTTTGAATTCCACTTCGGAGGTGCAGGAAAATACGTGCCGCCGGGTATTGTCGCGCAGGCAGACGCCGGTGACCACGCGGTGAGTACGGCCCGAGAGCTCCCGGAGCATCCTGGCTGCGTCCTCCCTGTCCGAGGGCTTGCCTAGGATGTCTTCCCCGCAGATGACTACGGTGTCGGCGGTGATGAGGATCTCGTCCGGCCCTAAGGGACGGTGGAATCCCTCCGACTTGGATACTGCGAGGGCGGCCGGTACCTCATCCGGCATGAGGGTGGGGGAATAGGTTTCCGGAGCACCGGGGGTGGCCTCTACGGTAAATTCCAGGCCGAGACCTGCGAGGAGTTCCCTTCTGCGGGGAGAGGCCGAGCCGAGCACTATGCGGCGGCCTTTCAGGGCTTCGTGAAGCAGCATGGCGGTATGTGTCAAAAGGTTTTGGCGAAAACGTCTGTATCCAGGTACCAGTCCTCATGCACCTTCAGCACCTGCTCTATGAGGTCGCGGGCAAAGGCTCTGCCTCCCGGGCGGATGGATACGTAGTCGCATACGTCCTTGACCTCCGGAACGGCATCTGCCGGAGCGACAGCCAGCCCGGCCATCCGGAGCACCGGGATGTCGGGTATGTCGTCTCCTGCGAAGGCCACTTCCTCGGGCTTGAGGCCGTGTCTGGAGCAGAAATCCAGGAAGTCGGGCACCTTGTCGCGGGATTTCTGGTAGATGTCCTCTTCCTTTACGCCTAACCCGGTGAATCTGTGCACAATGCTCTGAGATACGCCTCCTGTGATGATGGCCACCGGATAGCCTTTCATGGTGCACATCCTCAGGGCAAATCCGTCCTTGGAGTCGAATGTCCTCAGCAGGTCTCCGTCGGGAGTGGAGAGGATGGAACCGTCGGTCAGCACTCCGTCCACATCGAAGGCGAAGGCGCGGATGCCGTGCAGCTTGACTTTATAGTTGTAGTTGGGCATGGTTTATCTGTCTTCAGGGTGATATTTTTTCAGAATCTTGTCGGTCAGGAGGCGGTATATCTCTTCCTGTTCGGTGAGCCCCATCTTCTGCAGGACTTCCAGATGCTTGTGTATCGTCTCCATATCCCCTCTGCGGGCGGGGCCTGTGAGGGTGGAGGCGGGGGTATGCAGGAATGCGTTGCGCACTGCCTCAATGGTGGAGGGAATCAGCAGGGGGTGGTCATGCTGGACAATGGGGAAGGCCAGGCCGAGGAGGTAGTTGACGAAATTGGTGGTGAATACCGCAGCCACATGCATCCTAAGCCTCTCTTCGGAAGAATAAAAATAGTGTTCTCCGCCCAGGTCATCGGCTATCCTGTCCAGGACCGTCCGCAGTTCTCCGGTGGTCGCCTCCAGAAGGAGGGGGACGTCGCGGAACTCCACGTTCTTGTTGCGGTTGAGCGTCATCAGGGGGTACATCACTCCGCAGGGGCAGCCGAGCTCCGCGAGGGGCTGCAGGACGGAGAGGGGAGTGGCTCCGGATGTATGGACCACTGCCGGGAGAGGATTGTCCATGAGGGGAGAGAATGCCTCCGCTATGTCCGCCACTACCTGAGGGATGGCGTCGTCCGTCACGGCGATGACCAGCAGGGATGCCGTCCTGAGGTCCTGTATGCTCGCCGCAGCCTGAGTGCCCGAGCCATTGGCCCTGAGGGCCTTGACCAGGCGGTCGCGGCTTTTGGCGGTACGGCTGTAGACAGCACTGATATTGTACCCCTTCTCCTGCATGGCCAGAGCGAAGCGGAAGGCTACGTTGCCGGCGCCGAAGAAAGCTGTGTCGGGCTTCATCGGCTATGCCTCGGGGGTGTTGTTGGGGTTGAATCCGAAGGGGATGGTGTTCTTGGGCATACCCGGGGTGCCGAGGGAGATCTCTCCGTGCTGGCTCTCGTACTTGCCGATATTGTCCCTGAGGGCGAGGAGCAGTCTCTTGGCGTGTTCCGGAGTCATGATGATGCGGCTGACTACCTGGGCTTTGGGGTATCCGGGCAGGACGCGGGCGAAGTCAAATATGAATTCACTGTTGGAGTGTGTGATGAGGGCGAGGTTGGAGTAGTTGCCGGCGGCGGTCTCCTTGGTGATTTCTATGCCGAGTTCTTTCTTCTGGGGCTGATTGTCCATATCTTGTCAAATTATGTTTTGAAACGTCCCGCAAATCTACACAAATCTTCTTATATTTGCAGGCTAATTTGCAAGAAATATGGAACTGTCAGCGAAATACAGCCCCTCGGAAGTAGAGGAGAAATGGTACTCTTACTGGTTGAAGAACAAGTTTTTCCATTCGGAACCCGACAGCCGGGAGCCGTATACCGTGGTCATTCCGCCCCCCAATGTGACGGGTGTGCTGCACATGGGCCACATGCTCAACAATACTATACAGGACGTGCTCGTGCGCCGCGCCCGTATGCAGGGCAAGAACGCCTGCTGGGTGCCCGGTACCGACCACGCTTCGATAGCCACAGAGGCCAAGGTCGTGGCCAAGCTCAAAGAACAGGGCATCGACAAGTCGTCCCTGACCCGGGAGGAGTTCATGAAACATGCCTGGGAATGGAAGGAGAAGCACGGCGGCATCATCCTCGAGCAGCTCAAGAAGCTCGGGGCCTCCTGCGACTGGGACCGTACCCGCTTTACGATGGATCCGGCTCTCAGTGAGGCGGTCATCAACACTTTCGTTTATTTCTACAAGAAAGGATATATCTACCGCGGCGTGAGGATGGTCAACTGGGACCCCCAGGCCCTGACCGCTGTGAGCGACGACGAGGTGATCCACAAGGAGACCAGGTCCAAGCTCTACTACCTGCGCTACAAGGTGTCCGACGGGGCCGGCAATCCCACTGACGACTACATAGTCATAGCCACGACCCGTCCCGAGACCATCATGGCCGATGCCGCTGTCTGCATCAACCCCGAGGATCCGAGGTATCACCACCTGCGCGGCAAGAAGATACTGATTCCTCTGATTAACCGCGAGATACCCATCATCGAGGACTCCTACGTGACCATGGACTTCGGTACTGGCTGCCTGAAAGTGACCCCGGCCCACGACGTGAACGACTATGAGATAGGCCTGCGTCACAACCTTCCGGTGCTCGACATCATCGACGACCACGGAAGGCTCAACGAGAAGGCCGTAATCCTGGTCGGCGAGGACCGCTTCGAGGCCCGCAAGAAAATCGTGAAAATGCTGGCAGAGGCCGGACAGCTCGAGAAGGAGGAGGACTACCTCTCGCCTGTGGGGCACTCCGAGAGGACTGACGCCGTCATCGAGCCCAAGCTCTCCATGCAGTGGTTCATCAGGATGGAGGAACTCTCCAAGGCAGCCCTGGCCCGCGTGGAGAACGGTGAGATTAAACTCATTCCAGACAAATACCGCAATACCTACCGTCACTGGATGGAGAACACCCGCGACTGGTGCATCTCCCGCCAGCTGTGGTGGGGACAGCAGATCCCCGCATACTACCTGCCCGACGGCCGCTATGTGGTCGAGGCGACTCCCGAGGAGGCCCTGAAGGCCGCTCAGCAGCTCGACCCCTCGGTTACAGCCGCCGACCTCAGGCGCGATGAGGACGTACTGGACACCTGGTTCTCCTCGTGGCTCTGGCCCATCTCGGTGTTTGACCCCGCCAAGCCCGGCTTCCCGGACAAGGCCCCGAACGCCGACCTGGCCTACTACTATCCGACCAACGACCTGGTGACCGGCCCGGACATCATCTTCTTCTGGGTGGCCAGGATGGTCATGGCGGGCAATGAGTTCATGGACAAGGTGCCCTTCCATAACGTCTACTTCACCGGTATCGTCCGCGACAAGCTGGGCCGCAAGATGTCCAAGACCCTGGGCAACTCGCCCGACCCCCTGAAGCTCATCGACGACTACGGCGCTGACGGAGTCCGCATCGGCATGCTGCTATGCACCGCCGCCGGCAACGACATCCTTTTCGACGAGTCCCAGGTGGAACAGGGCCGCAACTTCTGCAACAAGATATGGAACGCCTACCGTCTGGTCAAGGGCTGGAGCGTGGACCGCTCCCTGGAGGCTCCTGAGCACGCCGCTCTGGCCGTCAGGTGGTTCACACAGAAGCTGAACCGCGAGATAGCCGTCGTCGCCGACCATTTCTCCAAGTTCCGCATCTCGGATGCCCTGATGTGCCTGTACAAGCTGTTCTGGGATGATTTCTGCGCATGGTACCTCGAGATAGTGAAGCCCGCCTACGGAGCCCCGATAGACGGAGCGACCTACGACGCCACCATCGGATTCTTCGATTCCCTGCTGAAACTCCTGCATCCCGTGATGCCCTTCATTACCGAGGAGCTCTGGCACAACTTAGCCGAGCGTCCCGAGGGTGCGACCATCATGCTGGAGCGTCAGCCCGAGGGCGGAGAGTACGACGAGGCCTTCATTGCCGCATTTGACCTTGCTACCGAGGCCGTGGCGGCTCTGAGGAACATCCGCCAGAAGAAGGGGTTGTCCCCGAAAGAGGCTTTAGACCTGCGCATAAAGGGCGCGTTCCCCGAGGAGATGACCGGCATAGTCCGCCGCATGGGCAATGTCGGGGAGATTTCCTACGTCGAGGACTTCGGTGAGAGGGAGGCAGGCGCTTCCTTCCTCGTGGGTACGGTAGAGATGTTCGTCCCGCTGGCAGGCAAGACCGACGTGCAGGAGGAGATAGCCAAGGCCGAGGCAGAGATCGAGCGTCTGGAGAAATTCCTCAAGGGAGTGAATGCCAAGCTGTCCAATGAGAAGTTCATGCAGAACGCCCCGGAGGCTGTGGTGCAGAACGAGAAGAAGAAACTTTCGGATGCGACCGCCAAGATAGAGGGACTGCGCAAGACCCTCGAGGCGCTCAGAGGTTGAATATTTTAAGAGACAATGCCATGTTCATCCAGTCGGAGACACAGATAGAGGTCCGTTACTACGAGACCGACCAGATGGGGATAGTCCATCATTCGAACTACATCCGCTACTTCGAGTGCGGCCGGCACCAGTTCCTGCTGGATGTCGAACTGCCCATCACGGAACTTGAGAAGAGCGGAATCATGATGCCGGTGGTATCGGTCGAGGCGCATTACCACACCCCGGCCCGGATGGGAGACATCCTCCGGGTGGTCTCCAGGGTGGAGAAGGAGCCTATGGCCCGGGTGGAGGTCCGGACCGACATCTACAACCAGAACGGCGACCTGGTCTGCGACGGCACAGTGGTCCTCGGCTTCATTCACAGCGACACCCGCCGTCCTACCCGCATCCCTGCCGCGCTGCTTGAGGTCTTCCGGAAGGCCGATCAGGAAGCCGGCCAGGAAGCGTAGGCAGGCTATCAGACAAGGCTGCCTTACTGCAGTATCCCGGAAATTTGAAAAATGCAGACTGATTTGTATGTCCTTAATATTTAGACGTTTACAAATCGGTCTGCATTTTTCACCTCTCTGTGAGACCCCGAAAAATGCACTTGATTTTGCAAGTAATTTATAATCAAATGTTTATAAAACGCACTGCAATTCTCAATATTCATCATAAGTATACTGCCTAAAGCCATTTTAAACGCGTTCCTCAAAATTTTTATACCGGAAATACTGCAAAATCTCAAAAAGTCAGACCGCTGAATGTGGTATGGATATTTTTTATAGATTTGCAGCGTTTTATAAAGGATAGAGAATATGACGCTTTTGTTTTTAGGTTCCATCGGTATTACCGAGATTCTGGTACTGCTGCTCATTGTCCTGCTGATTTTCGGGGCGAAGAAGATTCCGGAGCTGATGAAGAGTTTCGGAAAGGGTGTGAAGAGTTTCAAGGAAGGCATTAACGGTATCGAGGAGGATATCAATGCTGCTTCTGATTCGAAGAAGGACTCTGCCAGGGAGGAAGAGAAGAAGCAGTAGGGGACGTGGCGGGAGAGATGACATTCTGGGAGCATCTGGATGAGCTGCGGAAGGTGATTTTCCGCAGTTTCGCTGTCCTTATTGTCCTCATGGTGGTGTTTTTCCTGTGTAAGGAGATTGTTTTCGACGGTGTGGTGCTGGCTCCCCTTACAGATGATTTCTTTGTGTACAGATGGCTGGACGACCTGCTGGCACTGATGGGCCTGCCTGCATTGAAGCCCTTTGCAGTAACACTGGTCAATATCGACCTGGCCGCGCAGTTCTTCACCCATGTGCGGATGGCCTTCTGGCTGGCAGTCATCATCGCCCTGCCTTTTCTGCTGTACCAGATCTGGCTATTCGTGCGGCCTGCCCTCTACGACAGGGAGAAGAAGGCGGCGGAGGCGGCTTTCTCCATGGCCTCCCTGCTTTTCTACGTAGGGCTTGCGGTCGGATATGTGATAGTGTTTCCGCTGACTCTCAGATTTTTAGGGACGTATCAGGTGAGCGAGTCGGTGGCCAACCAGATATCGCTCGGCTCTTACATCGGGATGTTCCTGAAGATGAACCTTATCATGGGAGTGGTCTTCGAACTGCCCGCCCTGGCCTACATGCTGTCCCGGATAGGTATTATCAACAGACAGATGCTAAGGCGTTTCAGAAAGTACGCGGTGGTGATAGCCCTTGCAGTGTCCGCCATCATTACACCATCGGGAGACGCATTTACCATGATAGTAGTGGCACTGCCGATATATATGCTTTACGAGGTCTCCATCAGGCTGTGCGGCAGTGAAACGCGCAGGGAGGACCTCGCAGAAACCAAGACAACGGATATACAATGATTTCGATAAATAATCTGACAGTAGCGTTCGGAGGATATACCCTTCTGGACGACATCAGCTTCCACGTCAGCGACGGGGAGCACATAGCCCTCGTGGGCAAGAACGGAGCCGGCAAGAGTACCATTCTGAAGCTCATAGCCGGAGTGGAGCGTCCTACCTCAGGCTCGATCATGAAGCCTAAGGAGCAGACCGTGGGCTATCTGCCGCAGATAATGAGCTATTCGAAGGACACTACGGTCCTCGAGGCCGCCATGTCCGTATTCGCCGACCATTTCACCATGAATGAGAGGGTGGAGGAGATCAGCCGGGAACTTGGCGAGAGGACAGACTACGAATCCGAGGCCTATCACCGTCTGATAGAAGAACTCAACGAACTGAATGACAAGCTGGCCATGGCCCAGTCCGAGTCCCCGGCCGTGCTGGCGGAGAAGACGCTGGTCGGACTGGGATTCAAGAAGGGTGAGCTGGGCCGTCAGCGCAGTACTTTCTCCCAAGGCTGGAACATGCGCGTGGAACTGGCGAAGGTGCTGCTGACAAGACCGGACGTGCTGCTGCTGGACGAGCCGACCAACCATCTGGACATCGAGTCAATCCAGTGGCTGGAGGACTATCTCTACGGCTACAGGGGCTCGGTGGTGCTCATCTCGCACGACCGCCGTTTCCTGGACAGGGTGACAACCAGGACGGTGGAGATTGTCCTCGGTCACATCTACGACTACAAGGTGCCGTATTCGAAATATGTGGAGCTGCGCCGCGAGAGGATGGAACAGCAGCGGGCCGCCTACGAGAATCAGCAGCGGATGATCGAGAAGACAGAGGAGTTCATCGAGCGTTTCCGCTACAAGCCCACCAAGAGCAATCAGGTTCAATCCCGCATAAAGGCTCTCGACAAGCTCGAGCGGATAGAGATAGACCAGGAGGACAATTCGGCCCTGCATGTCAAGTTCCCTCCGGCTCCCCGCTCGGGACAGATCGTCTTTCAGGCCAAGGCCCTCACCGGAGGCTATCCGCCCCGTGACGGCTCCGGCAGTCCGAAGGTGGTCTTCACGGACATCGACCTGACGGTGGAGAGAGGGGAGAAGGTGGCCTTCGTCGGCCGCAACGGAGAAGGTAAGAGTACCATGATGAAATATATCACCGGGGAGCTGCGGCCCATAGCCGGCTCGGCCTCTCTCGGGTACAATGTGGCTCTCGGCTACTATGCCCAGAACCAGGAGGACGTCCTCGATAAAAACGATACGGTCTACGATACCCTCGACAAGGTGGCCGTGGGCGATATCCGTACCAAGCTGAGGGATATCCTCGGGGCCTTTCTCTTCCGCGGTGAGGACATCGACAAGAAGGTGGCCGTACTCAGCGGAGGCGAGCGTTCCCGTCTTGCCATGGCCAAGCTCATACTCCACCCGTACAACCTGCTGGCCCTCGACGAGCCGACCAACCACATGGATATCCGTTCCAAGGACGTGCTCAAGCAGGCCCTCCAGCGCTACGACGGCACACTGGTCATCGTGTCGCACGACAGGGACTTCCTCGACGGGCTGGTGGACAAGGTCTACGAATTCCGCGACGGCCATGTCAAGGAGTACCTGGGAGGAGTGCAGGACTTCATAGAGAAGCGCAGGATCGAGACCCTGCAGGACCTGGAACGTACTTCTCAGCCGGAACCGAAGCCGCAGAAGCAGGATAAAACTCCGCTGGAAGAGGCCTCTGCCAAGCCGCGCACGGCATCCAGTCTCTCCTTCCAGGAGCAGAAAGAGCAGCGCCGCAAGCAGAAGCGCATCGAGAGCTGCGAAAAGAAGATAGCCGACCTTGAGGCTCAGATGAAGGAGCTGGAGAATGTCCTGGCCGCACCGTCGGCTGATACCGACATCGACAAGCTGACCAGGGAATATCTGGAGCTGAAACGGACCCTCGACCGCACGATGGAGGAGTGGATAGAACTGAGTAACTGAAAATAAATGCAAGACAATATGGAAAATACCGAGAAAAAGGATACCGGATACCACCTCTATGGGATGCACCCTGTCCTGGAGGCCGTCCTGTCCGGAAGACAGATAGAAAAAGTGCTGCTGAAGCAAGGACTGGAAGGTCAGCAGTTCCGTCAGCTTCTCACCGAGCTCGACAGTCGCGGCATTCCCTTCCAGTTCGTGCCCGCCGAGCGGCTGGCCCACTTCCGCGGAGGCAGGAATCAGGGAGTGGTGGCATATCTGCCGCAGATCGACTACATGCCGCTGGAGGAAATGGTGGAGAGGGCCTTCCAGAAAGACCCGGCCCCGGTTTTTGTCCTCCTCGACGGAGTGAGCGACGTTCGCAATCTGGGGGCAATAGCCCGCAGTGCCGAATGTGCGGGGGCGGGCGGCATTATCCTGCCTGCAAAGGGCGGTGCAGCCATCAATGCCGACGGTGTCAAGGCTTCGGCCGGCGCCCTGCTCCGCATCGGTGTCTCCAAGTGCAAGAATCTGCGCATACCCCTGTACTACCTCAAGGAGAAGGGCTTTCAGATCGTGGCCGCCACAGAGAAGGCCGAGGGGATGATTTACGGAGTGGATATGACCAGGCCCACGGCATTCGTCATGGGCTCCGAAGGCAAGGGTATCTCCTCGTCGGTGCTGGCTCTCTGCGACGTGCAGGCCAGAATCCCCATGCGCGGAGATATAGGCTCTCTCAATGTGTCGGTCGCCGCATCCCTCATGCTTTTCGAGGCGGTACGGCAGAGGCAGAAATAAGCCGCCCGGACTGAATGAGTCATAAAAAAGAGGTATGCCGCTCATTACGACATACCTCTTTCTGTTATAGGTAATTATGTTTTATTCCTGGATGTAGACAGCGCTGGCGGGCAGTTTCTCAGGCAGGTTGGCGATACCCCAGAGGACGATGGCGTTCACGATGGAGGTGTGCTCCATGTACTCGGGAATGCTCTTGGTGTAGAGGTCGCGGTCAGTGTGCCAGATCTCGCCGTAACTGAAGTTGTATCCGAGAGGGTCGCCGGTACCGAAACCTATGGCGGGCACTCCGTTCAGAGTGAAGTGAGCGTGGTCGGAGCCGCCTGCCTCAGTGGGCACGGGATAGGGGTAGCGGTCGCTGACTTTGAGTGTGAAGGGGAATCTGGCGTCCAGGTCCTTCAGAGGCTCGCAGATAGGAACCAGGGCATCGTACCACTCCTGGGGTACGGACAGGCTGTTGGCTACTGTCGGGCCGCCGTCGCGGTTGAAGTAGTTGACGATGTTGGGCATGTCCTCGAGGTGTGACTCCACCCAGGCTTTCGAACCGAGCAGGCCGAACTCCTCGGCAGCCCAGAGGGCGAATACGATGGAGCGTTTGGGCTTTGCTCCGGCTGTGGCAAGCAGTCTGGCGGCCTCCATAGTGGGAGCCAGGCCGGTACCGCAGTCCACTCCGCCTGTAGCGGCGTCATAGCTGTCGAGGTGACCTCCGCAGATGACGTACTCATCGGGGAACTCGGTGCCGCGGAGTATGGCCACTACATTGTAGAAAGGTACAGGGCCCATGTAGAAGTGGTTGCGGATGTCGAACTCGAGCTCGACGTATTCACGGAGCTGAACCATCTCCTTGATCTTGTTGTACTGTCTGAAGTCCAGCTTGATGTCGGGGAGGGTGGGGAGGTTGTCCCAGGTCATGGTGCCGTTGTCGATATTGGCCCTGTCGTAGAGGGTCGTGATGGGCACGGGTGCGGACTGGATGAATCCGAGAGCACCGGCCTCGAGCATCTCACGGTAGAAGAGGGCGGGTTCCTCGATCAGGGGAATCAGTTCCTTCTCCTTCATGGATGCAATCTGGGCCTTGATCTTGGCAGCCTGCTTGGGCGAGGCGGTCAGGACGGCACGCTCGAGGTCACGTCTCTCGCTGAAAATCTTGCGGTTGTACTGCTGAATCTCGGCATTGAGAGCAGAGATGGAATCGTTCTGGGCGATAATCTCGGCTCTTACGGCGTCACCTCTCTCGGTGTAGTCGATGGGCCAGCCCTTGCTGGTGCCGCCGATGAGGACCCATGCGCCCTTGATAGTCTGTTTCATCCTCTCGAACTCGGCCCTGGTCTTGGGCTCGATGACTACGTGCCCCCTCTGCAGGCCCTTTGTGCCGGCAGTATAGGAAGGGGTGGTGAAGTGGAGGGTCTCATTGCCGTTGATCATACGGCCGAACCAGGGACCGCGGTTGAATCCTACGGGTGTCTCGCCCGCATATTCCTTGTGAACCTCGAGTCCCCATTTCTCGAACATGTAGACAGCCCAGTCGGTGGCGTGGGTATAGGCGTCGGAGCCCACGGGACGTCCGCCGAAACGGTTGGTGACGATGTCGAGATGATCCATGGTCTGGTTGTCCTCAGCGGCGAGGCTGATGACTTTCTGGACGATAGGGTCGTCTCCTTGAGGGATAGATGCGCCGGCCGGAACGGACAGCAGTGAAAGCGCCGCCATAGAAGCGGCTGACAGGAGTATGGAAAAGTTAAGTCTCATAAGTTAACATTTTTGATTAAAAAAAACCTCTCAAATATAGTTAAAACCGCGCTTTGTTGTACTCTCAAGACATATTTTTTCAATTCACTCCGGTGTAGTCTCCTGCATTGTAGTATATCTCATTCCGCTGCTTGATGTAGTAGTAGCCGCTGAACCCGTGGTCTTCTGTATTGAAAATCAGAAAGGCCCCGGTAAGTCCCTGTACAGCTTCCGCTCCGTCATCCATACTGCTTCGGATCCAGCTGAAAGGAGCGAGTCTGTTGAGGTCGCTGATTATTCCACCGCCGCTTCTTCTGACAGAAGTCAAGTAGTCCTCAATAAAGGTCTCGTTACCTCCATTTGACCCGATATTG
>DVHI01000020.1 GCA_018712275.1 Candidatus Coprenecus avistercoris
AATAACGGACAATAACACAGCAATATGAAAACCACAGCTTTTACTCAGAAGCACATCGCTCTGGGCGCCAAGATGGTGCCCTTTGCCGGATACAACATGCCGGTGGAATATGTAGGTATCAACGAGGAGCACAAGACTGTGCGCGAAGGCGTCGGCGTCTTCGATGTTTCTCACATGGGAGAGTTCTGGGTTAAGGGACCCAATGCCCTCGCTTTCGTTCAGTACGTGTCTTCCAATGACGCCTCTGTCCTCTATCCCGGCAAGATTCAGTACGACTGCTTCCCCAACGGAAAGGGCGGTATCGTGGACGACTTTCTGACATACTGCATCGACGGCCAGACCTATCTCCTGGTTGTCAATGCCGCCAATATCGAGAAGGACTGGAATCACCTCTGCGCCATCGCTCCCAAGTTCGGCATCACCCCCGGCAAGGAGCTCTACAATGCCTCCGACGAGATCTGCCAGCTGGCAGTTCAGGGCCCCAAGGCAGTGCAGGCCATGCAGAAACTCTGTGACCAGGATCTGATGGGAATGGAGTACTACACATTCAAGAAAGTGATGCTCGGCGGTGTCAGCGTTATCTTCTCCATCACCGGATATACAGGTGCCGGCGGATGCGAGATCTACGCAGCCAACGAGGACGCCGACAAGCTCTGGGACGCTGTCTTCGAGGCAGGCGCAGAGTTCGGCATCAAGCCTATCGGACTGGGTGCACGTGACACTCTGAGACTTGAGATGGGCTTCTGCCTCTACGGCAACGATATCGACGACACCACCTCTCCTCTGGAGGCCGGTCTGGGCTGGATTACCAAGTTCACCGACACCAAGGGTGACTTCATCGACAGGGACTATCTGCTCCAGCAGAAGGCCGAGGGCCTCAAGCGCAAACTGGTGGGCTTCGAGCTTATCGACCGCGGTGTTCCCCGTCACGGCTATGAGATCTGCGACGCTGAGGGCAACGCCATCGGCCATGTGACATCCGGAACCATGTCTCCCTCGCTTAGCATCCCCATCGGTATGGGTTATGTCAATACACCTTACAACAAGGTGGACACCGAGATATACATCAAGGTCCGCAACAGGCTGCTCAAGGCCAAGGTAGTGAAGATTCCTTTCTACAAGGCCAAGTAAAGTGAAGCGGGCTGCCTCCATTGCCGCTCTTCTGACGCTTTCCATAATGGCCTGCGCGCAGTATGCGGAGACACCGGAAGTGGAGAAGAGTCTTGAAGACCACGTAAGATACTTGTCATCCGTCTCATTGGAGGGCCGCAGAGCCGGCTCTCCAGGCGAGACGGCAGCCGCGGAGTATATGTATGACTGCCTGAGCGGGGCCGGTGTCACGATGCTGACACCCAGGTCGGGTCAGGATTTCTACATAGTAGCGTCCGAGGGAGATACGGTCTATTCCCGCAACGTTGTCGGTATAGTGGAGGGCTATGATTCTCTGCTGAGGAACCAGTACATAGTGGTGGGTGCCAATCTGGACCACATCGGCATCAATACTCTTACCGTGAACGGCAAGCCTGTGACGCAGATATTCCCGGGAGCAAACGACAATGCTTCCGGGATTGCTTCTGTAATAGAAGTGGCCAAAAGAGTTGCCTCTTCTTCGTTTTTCTTCCGACGGTCCGTGATCTTTGCAGGTTTCGGAGCGAAGGAGGAGGGGACGGCAGGATCGTGGTATTTTGCCAACAGAGCCTTTCCTGAAATCGACAGCGTGTCGATGATGGTGGACCTGCGGACGCTGGGCAAGTCGGGCCCGGCCAACCCTTTTACCTATTATACCGGAGTCCCCAATCCTGAAATCAACCGTCTGGTCTACGGTCTTTCGGAGGTGGGAGCTTTCTATGTCCCCCATGCGGGGGATGGCGTGATGCCTTCCGGGGACTATCTGCCTTTCTATGAGAAACAGATACCCGTGATGCTGCTTACGACCGGGCCGGACCGGAATATCCGGACAGTCCGGGACGAGGCGGATTTGCTGGATTATGAGACAATGGATTATATTTGCGACTTCGTTTACCACCTCATCCGGGAGGCGGCCAATACGGACCTCATGATAGAGAGGCCGCTGGCCGTGGATGAGAAGGGGGAAGCCGGAGCGTATGAGCAAGGTGGGGAGAGGGTCTATTCGCCCTATGAGGTGGATGAGGCTCCGCAGTTCTTCAAGGGGGATGCGTCCACCTTCCTCAATGAGTGGGTGTACACCTACCTGCGCTATCCTGATATACCGCTCAGTCAAGGTATTCAGGGCACTGTGACCGTGGAGTTCGTGGTGGAGAAGGACGGCCGTGTGACCAATGTAAGGGCTGTCCGTGGAGATGACCAGTATCTCGAGGACGAGGCTGTCCGGGTGGTTTCCGCCTCGCCCAAATGGAAACCCGGAGTGCTCGGAGGACAGAAAGTACGGGTAAAGTATTCTGTGCCGGTCGAGTTTAGATTGAGAATGAGGAAATAACTGAAAAGCAAGATATGTCGACAGATTACAATTTTTCGGAAATAGAGAGGAAATGGCAGGAGTTCTGGGCTGAGAACCGGACGTTCCAGGTCCGGGAGGATGAGAGCAGGCCCAAGTTCTACGTGCTGGACATGTTTCCCTATCCGTCCGGAGCGGGGCTGCATGTCGGGCATCCGCTGGGTTATATAGCAAGTGACATCTACAGCCGCTACAAGCGTCTCTGCGGGTACAATGTCCTGCATCCCATGGGATTCGACGCCTTCGGCCTGCCGGCTGAGCAGTATGCCATACAGACCGGTCGCCATCCGGCCAGGACCACCGAGGAAAACATCGCCCGGTACAAGCAGCAGCTGAACCGTATCGGTTTCTCCTTCGACTGGTCGAGGGAGGTGCGCACCTGTGATCCGGCCTATTACAAATGGACTCAGTGGGCCTTCCTCAAGATGTTCGGCAGCTGGTATGACAATACCGCGCAGAAGGCCCGTCCGATAGAGGAGCTGGAAGCTCATTTTGCGGTCAGCGGCTCTGAGGGCGTGGACGCCGCATGCTCCAGGGAACTGCATTTCACCGCAGCCGACTGGAACTCCATGGATGAGAGGCGCCGTGCGGAGGTCCTGATGAATTACCGCATAGCCTACCTGGGCGAGACATCGGTCAACTGGTGTCCTCAGCTCGGTACCGTCCTGGCCAACGACGAGGTCAAGGAGGGACTCTCGGTCCGCGGAGGATATCCCGTGATACAGAAGAAGATGCAGCAGTGGCAGCTGCGTGTGTCCGCATACGCCCCCAGGCTCCTGGAGGACCTGGACGGACTGGAGTGGAGCGACTCCCTGAAGGAGATGCAGCGCAACTGGATAGGCCGCTCGGAGGGTGCCGAGATGATATTCAAGGTCTCCAACGGAGAGCAGACCTACGACATGACCATTTTCACCACCCGTGCCGACACTGTCTTCGGAGTCACCTTCATGGTGCTGGCTCCCGAGAGCGAGTGGGTGGCCCGCCTGACCACCCCTGGGCAGAAGGCGCAGGTGGATGAGTACCTGGCCGCCGCCGCCAGGAAGACCGAGCGCGAGAGGATAGCCGAGACCCGCCAGGTTACCGGTGTGTTCAGCGGCTCGTATGCCGAGAACCCTCTGACCGGGGAGAAGGTTCCTGTCTGGATTTCAGAGTACGTCCTGGCCGGTTACGGTACAGGCGCCATCATGGCGGTACCTGCCCATGACAGCAGGGACTACGCATTTGCCCGTCATTTCAATCTGCCCATACGTCCCCTTATCGAAGGCTGCGATGTCTCTCAAGAGAGCTTTGACGCCAAGGACGGCGTGATGTGCAACTCCGGCTTCCTCAACGGGATGACGATCAAGGAGGCCATCCCCGCCGCTATCCGCAAGGTGGAGGAGATGGGTATCGGCCACAGGAAGGTCAACTACAGGCTCCGCGATGCCATATTCTCCCGTCAGAGATACTGGGGGGAGCCTTTCCCTATATATTATAAGGACGGAACGGCTACACCCATGGATTTTTCCGAACTTCCGCTGACCCTGCCCGAGGTGGACAAGTACCTGCCGACCGAGAGCGGAGAGCCGCCCCTCGCGCGTGCCGCCGGATGGGAGTATCAGGGCTGGCCTATAGAGAAGAGCACGATGCCCGGATTTGCCGGCAGCAGCGCCTACTACCTGCGCTATATGGACCCTCACAATGACTCGGCCCTCGTGGACCGCGCCAAGGACGAATACTGGAGGAACGTGGACCTCTATGTCGGAGGTACCGAGCATGCCACCGGCCATCTGATCTATTCCAGGTTCTGGAACAAGTTCCTCTATGACCTGGGATATGTGTGCGAGAAGGAGCCTTTCCGCAAGCTGGTCAATCAGGGCATGATACAGGGCCGCTCCAACTTCGTTTACCGTATCAAGGGTACGAACACCTTCGTGTCCTGCGGCCTGAAGGACCAGTACGACACGACCGAGATACACGTGGACGTCAATATCGTGCACAATGACCGCCTGGATACTGAGGCCTTCCGGAAATGGATGCCCGACTACGCGACTGCCGAGTTCATCCTCGAGGACGGGGAGTATATCTGCGGCTGGGCCATAGAGAAGATGAGCAAGTCGATGTTCAACGTGGTCAATCCCGACAACGTCTGCGACACTTACGGTGCCGACACTCTCAGGCTGTACGAGATGTTCCTCGGTCCCGTGGAGCAGTCCAAGCCCTGGGATACCAAGGGCATCGACGGTGTCCACCGCTTCCTCAGGAAGTTCTGGCGCCTGTACTACGGCAAGGACGGGGCCCTGTTTACGGACACCAAGGCGTCAGCCGCCGGGCTCAAGGTGCTGCACAAGCTGATACACAAGGTCTCCACCGATATAGAGAACTTCTCGATGAACACCTCAGTGAGTGCCTTCATGATCGCAGTCAATGAACTGACGGAACTGGGCTGTACCAGCCGGGAGATTCTGGAACCCATGGTGATACTGCTCTCTCCTTTCGCGCCCCATATCTGCGAGGAACTCTGGAACAGGCTCGGACACGATACCTCGGTGTCATGTGCGGCGTTCCCCGAGTACGTGGAGAGCTATACCGTGGAGAACACCTTCGAGTATCCTGTCTCGTTCAACGGCAAGATGCGTTTCAAACTCGAGCTGCCCAAGTCCGTGGATCCCAAGGACGCCGAGGCGGCCGTACTCGCCTCTCCCAATACGGAGAAGTATCTCGGCGGAAAGCCGGTCAAGAAAATCATAGTAGTACCGTCAAAGATTATCAATGTAGTATTCTGATATGAATCAGACGACAAAAAAGATTATGATCACGCTGAAGGAGTACGTGATCATTTCCCTGGGACTGGCGCTGTACTGTTTCAGCTGGACATCCTTCCTCATTCCGAAAGGAATCGTGGGCGGTGCTATTCCAGGTCTGGCCACATTCGTCAACTATGCGACAGGCGGCCTGATACCTGTGTCTGTCACCTATCTGTCCGTCAATGTGATCCTGATTATCCTCGGCTTCCTTATCCTGGGCCGCGGTTTCGGATTCAAGACGATATACTGCATCCTGCTCAACTCCGTGCTGCTGCAGGTGCTGCCCGACCTGATACCCTGGGTGTCCACCATTGAGGAGCCTTTCCTCAACGGTCTGCTCGGAGGTTTCATCGGAGCCATAGGTATCGTCATGATATTCAATCAGGGCGGAAGTACCGGCGGTACCGACATCATCGCCCTCATCCTGTCCAAATACCGGGAGATATCTCCGGGCAGGGTTTACCTTTTCTGCGATCTGGTGATAGTGGGTTCCGTGCTCCTGCTTCCGGGCAAGACACTGTCGGACGTGGTGTACGGCTATATGCAGGTAATCGCCTTCTCGCAGGGAGTGGATCTGCTGCTGACCGGCAGCAAGCAGTCAGTGCAGGTCATGATATTCTCGCAGAAGTACAATGAGATAGCGGATGCGCTGATCAACCAGTTGAAGAGGGGCGTCACGGCCTTCGAGGGTATCGGCTGGTATACCAAGGAGGCGCATCAGGTGCTGGTGGTCATCGCCCGCAAGCATCAGCTGAACGAGATCAACAAGATCGTCAAGAACCATGACCGTTCAGCATTTATGTCAGTTACCTCGACCATGAGCGTATATGGAAGGGGATTCGATGAATTAAAAGGACCAGAGAAAATAGAATGGAAACGCAAGCAAAAACAACTTCAAGGACAAGAAAAGTCCTCTCAGTCGTAAATGACTATCTGATCATTACCCTGGGTCTTCTCTGCTATACCGGAGGATGGTGTATCTTCGTCATCCCCAACGGTATCGTCGGTGGAGGAGTATCCGGTATCGGTGCCATCGTCCAGTATGCCACCAACGGTGCTATACCTGTCAGCTACACCTTCTTCGCAGTCAACCTGGTGCTGCTGATCATAGGTATCAAGACCCTCGGAAAGGCTTTCGGAGCCAAGACAGTGTATGCTGTGTTCATGGCGTCCCTGCTCTTCCGCATTCTGCCGGAGGTGATACCGCAGGACTTCATTGACGAGTTGGCAGTGGCCAACGGCAAGCTGCTGTGCTCCCTTATCGGAGGTGCGATGTCCGGTCTGGGTATCGGCATGGCTTTCAGTCGCGGCGGCAGTACAGCCGGAACAGACGTGATAGCTCTTATCATCAGCAAGTACAGGAATATCCCTCCCGGACGCATCATTCTGCTGTGCGATATCTTCATCGTCGGCTCGTCCATCTTCCTGCCCTCCGACCTCAACTTCGGAGAGAGGCTCGCCGGAATCATGTACGGATATCTGCTGGTGGCATCCTGCAGTTTCGTAGTGGACCTTTCGGTAGCCGGCAACAAGCAGTCTGTCCAGCTGTTCATCTTCTCCAAACAGTATCAGGAGATCGCGGATATGATATCCGGCTCCATGCACCGCGGAGTTACTGTCCTGGATGCCCAGGGCTGGTACACCAAGAACAGTGAGAAGGTGCTTCTGGTGATGGTCCGCAAGGTCGAGGCCAACTACCTGCTCTCCATGATCAAGCAGATAGACCGTCAGGCGTTTATATCCATGGGCAACGTCATGGGCGTGTACGGCCAGGGTTTTGACGCGATTAAAGAAAAAAAGAAAGTTAAGAAATTATAAAAACGGAAAAATATAAGCGGTTTTTTATATTATACTGAATAGAAAAAGTCTCTATTGTATTTTTGGGGCACATAAAACCCAAATCTATGATAGAGACTTTTTTTATTTTTGCAGTTTGTGCAGTACCGTGTATGGTGTATGTCACCATTGGAGCTTCTTTGATTTTTAAATACGGAAGGCCTGGAAAGCCGGACATGTATCCTGGGCCGATATGGAGGGATTTTACGGTCTTCCTTTTCGTGATGGCCCTCTGTTATGTCTCCGGAATCCTCGCGAGGGTATGGGCTCCCGGAGCAGATGTAAGTCTGGCAGTGGACATGGTGGTGATGAAGCTGTATCTGGTTTCAGCGGTTGTCCCCTGTTTTCTGCTTCGCCGGAAGGCTTTTGCTGACAGACCGTGGACTCTGTTTTACGTGGCTGTGGTGCTCGTAGCGGCTCTGTTCCTAATATCGGACGTGCTGATCAGTCTCGGACACGGGACTCTTTCCCGCGGTATTCTGTGCCGCGGGGCTGTGGCGGTCAACCTTGTAGTATTTCTGGTAAGTATCCGTTATGCAGTAATCTTTCTTGGCCGTGATGACGTTCTGAACAGGGCTCTTGGCCGGGAACTGCTGGTCAATGTTGCTGTGCTGAGCCTGTATAACTTTTTATTTCTTCTGTATTCTTTTCATCTGCATATTGTCCTGGATTATTTCCTGCTCGTTACAGGCTTTGCTGTCGTTCATACCGCCATGGTCCTGTGCCTTATGCAGGGACGTTCACTGCAGGCCTGTATCCTGCCGGCTCTTTCCGGCTTGACAGGACAGGACTCAGGATATGACAGACTGTTCATAAGCCATGATGACGGTCAGCAGTCAGGTCAGGAAACAGCAGGTTCACCGGATTCCACGACATCCCTTAAGGACCGTCTTTTAGGTTATTTCGAGTGCGAGAAACCTTACCTTTCGAAAAACTTGACCATGGAGGAGGTTGCTATGCGTCTATTTACCAACAAGACTTATCTCTCGAAGACCATCAACGTGGAGATGAACAAGAATTTCAGGGAACTGGTCAATTATTTCCGGGTCAAGGAGGCTATCAGGATATTTCATGAGGACGACACCCTGTCTATGAGTGAGCTCAGGGACAGATGCGGGTTCAATAACAATGCTTCATTTACCAGTGCATTCAAACTCAACACCGGTTATACTCCTGGAGAATGGTGCAGGGATATGAAGAACCGGAAGGGGAAGGCGGTATCAAAGGTAGAATGAGATGGATGAGTGGTTCAAGGATGTACTCTTCATACGTCTGGACAGAAAGATGCGGCAGGACGGATTTTTCCGTAATCCCAAGTTCACGCTTACCGACGCGGCGGTATGCTCGGGAACAAACCGGACTTATGTCTCCGAGGCGGTGAGAACCCGTTTCCCCAGTTTCAGGGATTACCTCAGATGTCTCAGAGTGGAGTATCTTCTGAGGGATATAAGCGCCGGTAAATGTTCGGAACTGGTGGAAGGGGACTGGGATGACCTTGCCGGCAGTTACGGTTTCAAGACCAGAAAAAGTATGGACAGGGCCCTGATGAGGGCGACTGGCTGCCGCTATTTCAAGCTGGTACGGCGCAGAAAGGCGCTTCAGCTGCTAAGCAGACAGAATCTTTCCGACAAGTTCTGTGAGCAGTTCTCCCTCGGACGCATTTCCGCCGGAGTTGCTTTTGCTTCGCCAGTCGCACTCGCGGATCCAGGATATGACGCGCATGGTCCCGCGGAGACTGTAACTGCGGACAGCGGACAGGTAGGGGCCTGCGTAACTGTAGTAGACTCCGGCTTTGGAAGCTGCGTCCTTGGCGGATATCCTGTCGCGGAGCATTATGGCATGGATCATCTCCACTTTGGAGAAGAAGAAGAAGAGGAAGCCTAGGGTCATCTGCAGGGGATACTGCCGGGGAGACTCTCCGAAGAACCAGGCTATTCGGAAAGCCTTGTCCCCGTCGCGGACAGCCAGGGCTGAGGTAAGCTCTCCGGTGTTGAATTCGCGGCTGATACCCACGTTCTGCTCGATGTCGGCTGCGGTTATGGTCTTCTGAGACTCGGGTACGGCCTTGAGCAGCTTGTCGGATTCGACGGAAATCTTGCGCAGGTCGTTTCCCGCGTATTCGGCGAGGAGCATGGCGCCCTGGGGCTCGATGCTGCGGCCTATGCTCCTGAACCATGACTCTATCCAGCGGGGCATGGCCTCCTCGCGCACCTTTACGGACTCGAAGATGACGCAGGACTTGGCGGCCTTCTTGTAGAAGGATGTGCGCTTGTCCATGTTCTTGCCCGAGAAGAGCAGCACGAGGATGGTGGTGGGGGAGATATGGTCGAGATATACACCGAGGCCTTCGGGTTTCTTCAGTGCCTGGGCCTCACGGACTACGACCAGGGTCCTTTCGGCCATCATGGGGTATCTCTCGCAGATGGAGACTATTTCTTCTGCGGATGTGTCCGCTCCGTAGAGTACGGTCTGGTTGAAGTCCCTCTCGTGTGGCTGCAGAGCCCGTTCCATAATCAGGGAACACAGTCTCTCAGGGTAGAACGGCTCCTCGCCCATGAGTATGTACACGGGCTTGAAGTTGCCTGACTCAATCTCCTTGCGCAGGCTTTCGTACTGTCCGGCTGTGTCTATTTTGGCCATGACTGCAAAATTAGCATTTTATCATTAACTTTGCAGGCTATGGACACTATTTTCGACCCCCTGCGCAGGATAGAGGTCGCCCTGACTCCGGAAGAGCAGGTGCGTCAGGATGTTATATCCTGGCTGCACGGTCAGCTGGGGATTCCGCTGGTGATGATGGCCTCGGAATATGCCTTTCAGTACAACGGCAGGCAGTACAGGGCCGATATCGTGGTCTTCGGCAGGGATGCCGCCCCGCTGCTGCTGGTGGAGTGCAAGGCTCCGGGGGTGAGGATTGACAGGGAGGTGATAGAGCAGGGTATACGCTACAACCGTGTCCTGAACGTGAAGTATATGATGTTTACTAACGGTGAGAAAATGTATTTCTGCGAGAGGACGGGAGAAGGCCCGGAATACAGGTTCCTGCCGCAAATACCGGATATAAAGATTTAAGATGATACTCGACTGTTCAAAACCGATATTCGGAATCATATCCGAGGAGGCCCGCAGGATGGGGGTCCGCGCCTATGTGATAGGTGGCTATGTACGGGACCAGATCCTGGGGCGGCACAGCAAGGATATAGACGTGGTAGTGGAGGGTGACGGCCCGGCCCTGGCCCGCAGAGTGGGAGAGAGGACCGGCTCGCACGTGGCCATATTCGCCCGTTTCGGGACGGCGATGATACACTCCTCCGAAGGGGAGGAGGTGGAGTTCGTGGGGGCGCGGAAGGAGTCCTACTCGAGCGATTCGCGCAAGCCCAGCGTGAGCCGCGGAACCCTGAGGGACGACCAGCTCCGCCGCGACTTTACCATCAACGCCCTCTCATTTTCCTTGCAGTCGGAGGACATGGGAACTGTCTACGACCCTTTCAACGGACTGGAGGACCTTCGCAACGGGCTGATCCGCACCCCATTGGACCCTGATGCCACTTTCTCCGACGATCCCCTGAGGATGGTGAGGGCCATACGCTTTGCGACGCAGCTGGGATTTACCATTGTTCCTGAGGCCCTGGAGTCGATACGGCGCAACAGGGGCAGGATGGCCATTCTTTCCCCGGAGCGGGTGAGCGAGGAACTGCATAAGATACTGATGTCGCCGAAGCCTTCGGTGGGATTCGACCTGATGGACAGGACTACTCTGCTGGAACTGATTCTGCCGGTTATAAGTGCTCTGAAGGGGGTGGAGACGCAGGAGGGACGCGGGCACAAGGACAATTACCGTCATACCCTGCAGGTGGTGGACAATATCGTGCCGCATACTGATAATCTATGGCTGAGGTGGGCCGCACTGCTGCACGATATCGGCAAGCCGGCGACCAAGCGGTATGAGAAAGGGACCGGTTGGACTTTCCACGGACACGAGGTGGTGGGGGCGAAGATGGTCTACGAGGTGTTCAAGTATCTCCGTATGCCGCTGAATGAGAAGATGAAGTATGTGCAGAAACTGGTGTTCCTGCATCTGAGGCCGATTGCCCTGGTTCAGGAGGAGGTGACGGACTCGGCGGTGCGCCGTCTGCTCTTTGACGCGGGGGATGACATAGATGACCTGATGACTCTCTGCGAGGCGGACATCACTTCGAAGAATGACCGGACGGTGGCCCGGCATCTGGCCAATTTTCAGCTGGTGCGGCGCAAGCTGCAGGAGGTCGAGGAGAAGGACCGCATCCGCAACTTCCAGCCTCCCGTGACAGGTGAGATGATCATGGAGACCTACGGCATTCCTCCCTGCCGCGAGATAGGCGTCATAAAGGAGTACATAAAGGACGCCATCCTGGACGGCCGTATTCCCAACGACCGTGACGCCGCACTCGCCCTCATGCGTGAAAAAGCTTCCGAACTCGGCCTGAAAGAAATATAAAGCAGTCGAAAAGACCAGGCCCTCCCACCACTGCGTGGCGGGCCCCTCCCTCTAGAGCCGAGGGCGGCTAGTCTTTTCTCGTTGCTTTATATTTCTTTCAGGCTCACTGTGTGACTAATGCAGTGACACTCCTATCAGCCGCATGAATTCACTTCTGGTGCGCTCGTCCTTAAGGAAGCCGCCGGTGAAAGCCGAGGTGGTGGTGATGGAGTTCTGTTTCTGGACTCCGCGGATCTGCATGCACATGTGCGAGGCCTCGATGACCACGCCCACTCCGAGAGGATGCAGGGTGTTCTGGATGCAGTCGCGGATCTGCACGGTGAGACGCTCCTGGACCTGAAGGCGGCGGGCGTAGCACTCTACGACGCGGGCAATCTTGCTGAGCCCGGTGATATATCCGTTGGGGATATATGCCACATGAGCCTTGCCGTAGAAAGGCAGCAGGTGATGCTCGCACATGGAGTAAAGCTCTATGTCCTTGACCACCACCATCTGACGGTAATCTTCCTTGAACATGGCCGAGCGCAGAATCTCCGCTCCGTCCATGTGGTAGCCCTGGGTCAGGAACTGCATGCTCTTGGCAACCCTTTCCGGGGTCTTGAGCAACCCTTCGCGCTCAGGGTCTTCCCCGAGCAGACGCAGAACCTCTTTATAATGTACTGCAAGCTCTTTGGTGGCCTGCGGATCGTACTCCTCTATTTTCTTGAATGCCATTTCGGTAAAAATTTTGAGGCGCAATATTAAGGAAAATGTTGTAGACTGCCAATAAATTATTACATTCGAATCCGGAATCATTAAAATTCTACGATATGGAGAAAGCAAGCGGGATTATCAGACTCGAGGATATCCGCAGGATATACCGGGTCGGGAATCAGGAGGTGAGAGCTTTGGACGGGGTCTCGCTTTCTGTTTACCAAAACGAGTACGTAGCAATTATGGGCCCTTCGGGCTCGGGCAAGTCCACACTTATGAACATCCTGGGCTGTCTGGACTCACCCAGCAGCGGCCATTACATCCTCAACGGGGTGGATGTAAGCGAGATGGAGGACGGCGAGCTGGCCGATGTCCGCAACCGCGAGATCGGCTTCGTCTTCCAGTCCTTCAACCTGCTTCCACGGTACAATGCCCTGGAGAATGTCGCCCTGCCCATGGTCTATGCCGGCGTGCCGGCCAAGGAGCGGATGGAGAGGGCGGCGGCAGCTCTGGAGAGCGTAGCCCTGTCGGAGCGTATGGACCACAAGCCCAATGAGCTGTCCGGCGGTCAGAAGCAGAGGGTGGCCCTGGCCCGCGCCCTGATCAACAACCCTTCCATCATCCTGGCGGACGAGCCCACCGGCAACCTCGACACCCACACTTCCATCGAGATAATGCGGCTGTTCGACGAGATTCACAGCCGGGGCAATACGGTGATAGTGGTAACTCATGAGGAGGACATAGCGGCTTACGCCCACCGCATCATCCGGCTCAGGGACGGAAAAGTGGAGTCGGACACTGAGAACAAAGACTATACTAAAACATTTAATTGACAACAGCATGAAAATCTACACGAAAACCGGCGACTCCGGTGAGACCTCCCTGGTGGGAGGCAAGAGAGTATCAAAGGCCTCCCTCAGAGTCTGCGCCTACGGGGATATGGACGAGCTTATCTCCTATATAGGCCTGCTGCGCTGTGAGATTCCTCAGAGCGATGCTTTCCTGCGCAGGGTGCAGGCCGTCCTGATGACCGGTTCGGCCCATATAGCCTCGGAGGTGGAGAATCCGCGCCTGACTCCGTTTCCATACGAGGAGATCCGTACCCTTGAGGAGGAGATAGACCGTCTGAGCGCCCTGATGCCTCCCATGAAGTCGTTTGTACTGCCGGCAGGACCTGCCGCTGCCGCTCATTGTCATATCGCCAGATGCGTGTGCCGCCGCAGCGAGCGCTCATGTGTGGCCCTGGGCGACCACCGGCCGGACGTGCAGGATGTGATACGGTATCTCAACCGTCTGTCCGACCTGCTGTTCACTCTCGGCCGCTATCAGTGCCATGCAGGTAACATTCCCGAAGATTTTTGGACCGAGTAGAATTATTTTGTTTATATTTGCCGCCCAAAAATCAACAAAGAAAACATTTAAAGTACAAGACGCTATGTATTGGACACTTGAATTGGCCTCGAAGCTCGAAGACGCTCCCTGGCCTGCAACCAAAGACGAACTGATCGACTATGCCACCCGTTCCGGCGCACCCCTCGAGGTTATCGAGAACCTGGAGGACCTTGAGGACGACGGGGAAGTATACGAAAGCATAGAGGAAATCTGGCCCGACTATCCCAGCAAGGAGGACTTCTTCTTCAACGAGGACGAGTACTAGTGCGCTTCAGGCACTAGAAAAGCGTGGCGATGTTGGTCGTGAACAGCTTGACTGCGATGGCCAGCAGGATGATGCCGAAGAACTTGCGGAGGATATAGACGCCGCCTTTGCCGAGGATGCGTTCGGCGAGGTTGAGATACTTCAGAACGAAAAAGACGATTACCATGTTGAGGACTATCGCTGTGATGATGTTCTCGACATGGTATTCTGCTCTTAGGGAGAGCACTGTCGTGAGGGCTCCGGCTCCGGCTATCAGGGGGAAGATGATGGGGACGATGGTGGCAGAGCCTCCGGGGCCGCTGTATTTGAAGATCTCGATATCGAGTATCATCTCGCAGGCCAGGATAAGGATGATGATAGAGCCGGCCACGGCGAAGGACTGGATGTCCACTCCGAAGAGGGAGAGGATGGCGTCTCCCAGAAAGAGGAAGAGGAGGAAGATTACCGTGGACAGGATGGCAGCCTTACCGGGCTCTACCTTAAGCCCTTTGTCCTTGAGTCCGATGATGACCGGGGTGGAGCCTGTGATGTCTATCACCGCGAAGAGCACCATGAAGGCGCTGAGTATTTCCTTGATGCTGAAATGAAGTTCCATGTTGCAAAAGTAAGAAAATTAGCCAAGGTTTGGAAAAAAATTGCTATATTTGAACCCGTTAAC
>DVHI01000021.1 GCA_018712275.1 Candidatus Coprenecus avistercoris
TCCCACCTTCGGAAGGTGTGCAGAAAAGTCAAGAAAACGCCTCACCTTCGGAAGGTGTGACATGGTCTTTTCCGAGAATAAGTGTCCTACAGACACTCTACGGGCAGTGTCGCATTTTCCCACCTTCGGAAGGTGGGCAGAAAAAGCATGGAAACGCCTCACCTTCGGAAGGTGGGACATGGTCTTTTCCGAGGCGAAGTGTCCTACAGGCACTCTACGGGCAGTGTCGCATTTTTCCACCTTCGGAAGGTGTGCGGAAAAGGCATGGAAACGCCTCACCTTCGGAAGGTGGGACATGGTCGTTTCCGAGAATAAGTGTCCTACAGGCACTCTGCGGGCAGTGTCGCATTTTCCCACTTTCGGAAGGTGGGCAGAGACGGTCAATCTCAATTGAATTCAGGGATGGGGGACTCGGTGCGGGCTGTCTGCAGGATGGCGGTCAGGTGCTCGACGATGTCGGGGTGCTCCGAGGCGACGTCGTGCTGCTCGGCGGGGTCGTCGGCGAGGTTGTAGAGCTGCATGGCTCCGCCTTTGCGGTAGTCGTAGATGACTCCCTTCCAGTCTCCCTGGAGGATGGCGCGGCGGCCTCCCTCTTCGTGGAACTCCCAGTAGAGGTAGTCGTGCTTCGGCTGTTCTCCCATGCCGGTAGCTGCGGGCAGATAGGAGATACCGTCGGTTACGTAGCCTTCAGGGGTGGACGCTCCGGTGATCTCGGCCAGGGTAGGGAGGAAGTCCCAGAATGCGCTGACGTGGTCAGTGGTGCGGCCGCCCTGGATGTGTCCGGGCCAGGCCATGATGAAAGGCACCCGGATACCGCCCTCGTAGAGGTCGCGCTTGATGCCGCGGAGGCCGCCGTTGCTGTTGAAGTAGGCCGGGTCGGCTCCGCCCTCGATGTGCGGGCCGTTGTCGGAGGTGAAGACCACTATCGTATTGTCACTGATGCCGAGGCTGTCCAGCAGGGTACGGATTTCGCCGACCTGCCGGTCCAGTACGCTGATCATGGCAGCGAAGGCCGCATGGCAGTGTTCCTGCGAGCCGTATGCCGCCTGCCTGTAGCCGGGACCTCCGTCACAGCCGCGGTAGGACTTCTCCGGTTCCAGCTTGCCGATAAACGGCTCGATCTCGGCCTCCGGCAGACGCAGCTCGGCGTGCGGGATGACAGAGGTGTACATCATGAAGAAGGTGCTGTCGCTGTTTTCGTGGATGAAGTCGAGTGCCTGCCCGTGGATGAGGTAGGGGGAATAGTCGTTTTCGGAGGTGCCCTCGTTGCCGGGTAGCATTACTTTCTCTGTGTTGTGCCAGAGGTGGTAGGGGAAGTAGTGGTGTGCGAGCCTCTGGCAGTTGTAGCCGTAGAACTCGTCCACGCCCTGAGCTTCCGGGGCGCCTTCCGTGGCGGGTGCGCCCAGTCCCCATTTGCCGAATACTCCGGTGACGTAGCCCTGGGACTTCATCAGGCGGAATATATTATAGGTATCGCCCGGGATGGGATACTGGCCCTCGGTCGGCAGTTCCTTGTTGCCGCGGACGGGGGTGTGGCCGGTGTGCAGGCCGGTGATGAGGGACGAGCGGGACGGGGCGCTGACCGACGTGCCGGCGTAGTGGCGGGTGAAGATCACTCCGTCTGCGGCGAGAGCGTCGATGTTGGGCGTCTGGAACTTCTCCTGACCGTAGCAGCTCAGGTCTCCGTAGCCGAGGTCGTCGGCGATGATGAATATTACGTTCGGGTCTTTCTGCTGCTGTTCTGCGTCCGTGCAGGCGGCCAGGGGCAGCATCCCGGCGCCGAGGACAATAAGTTTTCTCATAGATGCAAATTTACAAAAAAACCGGCAGACCCGAAATGGATTCTGCCGGTATGATGTATGAATCAGAAAGCCTGTATGGAATTACTCCTCGTTCAGTCTGAGATGCTGTACGTAGATAGCCTTCTTGATCTCGTTTCTTCTCTTGACGGAAGGTTTCTCGAACTGCTTTCTGCTGCGCAGCTCGCGTACCACTCCTGTCTTCTCGAATTTACGTTTGAACTTCTTGAGAGCCTTCTCTATATTTTCGCCTTCTTTGATAGGTACTATAATCATTCTTTTACCACCTCCTTTTGTTAGGGCTGCAAAGGTAGAGATTTTTATTAAATTTGCAAACAAAACAGACCTTTATGAGATACAATTTTGATGAGATAGTCCCCAGGCGGGGAACCGGCTCCCTCAAGTGGGACGCCTGTCCTGACCCGAACGTGCTGCCTTTCTGGGTGGCCGACATGGACTTCAGGACTGCCGACTGTATTCAGGATGCGCTGATCAACCGGGCCAGACACGGTATCTACGGATATGCGTCCATAACGGACTCTTATTATGATGCGGTGATCAACTGGTTCGCGACCAGGCACGGCTGGAAGATAGAGAGGGAGTGGATACTGCCAGTGAGCGGCGTCATCCCGGCCCTGTCTGCGGCCATCGGTACCTATATGCCTCACGGCGGCAAGGTCCTGGTGCAGTCCCCGGCCTACAATCATTTTTTCATCTCCCTCGAGCAGAACGGCTGCGAGGCGGTTTCCGCAGAGCTGATCCGCGTCGGAAATACCTACCGCATGGATTTTGACGCCCTGGAGGAGAAGGCTTCCGACCCGGATATCTCCCTGATGATACTCTGCAACCCCCAGAATCCGGTGGGCCGCGTATGGTCCCGCGACGAGCTGCGCAGGGTGGGAGAGATATGCCTGAGGCACGGGGTAACGGTGGTCTCCGACGAGATTCACTGCGAACTGGCCGCTCCCTGCTATGCATACGCACCCTTCGCTACGGTAGGAGAGGATATTGCCCGCAACGCGATCATCTGTGTGTCTCCTACTAAGCCCTTCAATATGGCCGGCGTGAAGATAGCCAACATCATCATCCCGGATCCAGATATCCGCGAGCGCGTACGCAAGGTCGTGGAGCAGCGGGAGATAAGCGGCCCCGGCCCCTTCGGTATCGATGCCCTGACGGCTGCCTACAGCGAGGGCGGCGCCGAGTGGCTGGACGAGCTCAATGTCTACATCTCCGACAACTATGAGTATATGCGCGAGTACATCGAGAAATACCTGCCGGCCTTCCCCATAATGAAGCTCGAGGGTACCTATCTGGTGTGGATGGACTGCTCGGCCCTCGGAATGACCTCGGCGGCTCTCGAGGAGACCCTCAAGGCTGAGGCCGGGATATGGATCAATGCCGGAACGATGTACGGTCCTGGCGGTGAGGGGTATATGCGCTGGAACCTCGCCTGTCCCCGTTCCATCCTGGAGGAGGGCCTTCGCCGTTTCAGGACATTTGTGGAGAAATCCGGAGTCAGATAGAGCGGAATGCCCGAGGAGTTCCTGCAGTACATTTCCGCCCAAAGGCGGTATTCCCCCCGCACCTGTGCCGTCTACCGCGAGGCGCTGGAGGCATTCTACCGCTATGCCTATCCTCTGGACAATGCTCCGGAGGCGGGCGCCCTCCCGGCTCCGCTGTCCCCGCAGCAGCAGCTTGAGGCGCTGACATTCAGTAGTATCCGCGGATTCGTGGCATTCTCGATGGACGAGGGCCTGTCGCCCCGTACCGTCAATCTGCGGCTGTCGGCCCTCAGCAGCTATTGTTCCTGGCTCGTGCGCCGCTCGCTGCTGCCCTCCAATCCGGTGCGCCGTATCGCCCGCCCGAAGGAGAGCCGCCGCCTGCCGGAGTTCTATACGGAGATTTCCCTGGAGCATTTCTTCGCCTCGAAAGGTCTGGACGGGTCGGGGGATGCCTGCGCCCGGATGAGCCTGCACGAGTACCGCAACGGGGTGATGATGCTGGTGCTGTACGCTACTGGAATGCGCCGTTCGGAGATTGTGGGGCTGCGCCGCAGCGACTTTGACCCGGGGAGGAAGGTCTTCACGGTACTGGGCAAGGGAGATAAAATGCGGGAAATTCCCGTTCCGGCTTCCGTTTGTAAGGAAATTTTACTATATTTGGAGAGAATTAGGAAGGAGTTTCCGGATGTTCCGGTGGACGGGAGGTTTTTCCTGACCGATGCGGGGCAGCCGATATATCCGGAACTGGTGAACGAGACGGTGCATGAGGAGCTGGACGGGGTGGAGGGCTTCACCGGACGCAAGTCACCCCACGTGCTGAGGCACTCGCTGGCGACCCACCTGCTGAACAGGGGGGCCGACCTCAATTCGATAAAGGAGATACTGGGACACTCCTCGCTGGCAGCCACGCAGGTGTACACCCACAACTCCTTCGAACAGTTGAAAGATACTTATTTAACCGCTCATCCAAGAGCTAAAAAAGGAGGTAATAATGAAAATTAATGTTCAATCGATCAAATTCGATGCAGATCAGAAACTGCTCGACTTCATCGACAAGAAAGTCGGTAAACTGGAAAAGTTTTTTGACAACATCATCAGCTGTGATGTCGCCCTCACTGTCCAGCCCGATCACGGCAAGACCGTGAAGGTGAGACTCGGCATCCCCGGCGACGACCTTATCATCGAGAGGACAGCACCTACTTTCGAGGACGCGGTGGTAGACTGCGTCGATGTCCTCCAGGACCAGATAATCAAGATGAAAGAGAAGAGGTTCGGCAAGTAACATCTCATACGACATATAATTCTGATAGTGATTCGGGACTGTCCCTTGCGGGCGGTCCCGTTTTTTGTTTCGGTCCGGGCTCAGTAGAGGTTAGTAGAGGTTAAGTCGGAAGGAGTGCAGGGTAGATTTTCGGCGAAAGTGGGTTA
>DVHI01000022.1 GCA_018712275.1 Candidatus Coprenecus avistercoris
AAACAGCCCGTAAGAATGTCCTTATGCTAAAGAATACGGTATCGGATGATACTCCCTTGGTAGGTATCGAACCCTCATGCATCCTGTCCTTCAGGGATGAATATCCTGATTTGGTGGGAGAAGACTTGAAAGAATGCGCACGTTCATTGGCAAAGAATTGCCTATTGTTCGATGAATTCCTGACTCGTGAGATTCACAATGGGAACATATCAAAAGAACTATTCACAAGCAAACCTGCAAAAATAAAACTCCACGGACACTGTCATCAAAAAGCCCTGGTATCAATTGGACCATCTAAAGAAATGCTCTCATTACCCGAAAATTATTCCGTAGAGGTCATTCCGTCCGGATGCTGCGGCATGGCAGGAGCATTCGGCTATGAAAAAGAGCATTATGAACTGTCTATGAAAATCGGAGAGCAAGTACTGTTTCCCGCTGTGCGCTCTGCGTCTGAAAACACGCTGATAGCAGCACCCGGCACAAGCTGCCGACAGCAGATTCTGGACGGAACCGGAATCAGAGCATTTCACCCTGTAGAGATTCTATATCAAGCTCTATCTATTAAAACACTATAATCAACTTAGAACATGCGGAACATCCCATTCTCCCCTCCCGACATGACGGAGGCGGAAGCCTCCATGGTGTCGGAGGTGCTGGGCTCGGGGTGGATTACCACCGGGCCGAAGACTAAAGAGTTCGAACATCTTATTTCGATGTGCTGCGGTACTTCCAGGGCTGTGTGCCTCAACTCGGCGACGGCATGCATGGAGATGGCGCTGCGCATCATCGGTGTGGGACCGGGTGACGAGGTTATTGTCCCGGCCTACACATATACGGCTACGGCAAGTGCGGTATGCCATGTGGGCGCGCGTCCTGTGATGGTGGACTGCGCTCCCAGCTCCTATCAGATGGACTACGGCAAGATGGCCGGTGCCATTACTGAAAGAACCAAGGCCGTGATGCCGGTCGACCTGGGCGGAGTGGTCTGCGATTACGACCGGATATTCGAGGCCGTCGAGGCTGCAAAAGGGCTGTTCAGGCCGTCCAACGACATCCAGAGGGCCTTCGGGCGGGTCATTGTCATAGCTGATGCGGCTCATGCATTCGGAGCCAGGTGGCACGGGAAAATGTGCGGTGATATCGCCGATTTCACCTCATTCTCCTTCCATGCCGTGAAGAATCTGACTACAGCCGAGGGAGGTGCTCTTACCTGGCGTCCTCACGACGGGCTCGACGGTGAGGCCATCTACAAGCAGCTGCAGCTGTTGTCCCTGCACGGTCAGAGCAAGGACGCTCTCGCCAAGACCAAGCTCGGCGCATGGGAGTACGATATCGTCGCTCCGTACTACAAATGCAACATGACCGACATCATGGCCGGCATCGGACTGGCGCAGCTGAAGCGGTATCCGGAGCTGATGCACCGCCGCAGGCAGATTATAGGGGCGTACAATGCGGCACTTGGGATGTCAGCAGCAGAGGCGGCTGCCGGTTGCAGATACGGTGAAGTCAACGGCGTGGAGGTCCAGGTTCTGGACCACTATGGTCCTGACCACTCCTCCTCAGGCCATCTCTACCCTGTCAGGATTTCGGGGATGGATGTGGAAGAGCGCAACGCGGTGATAGTCAAGATGGCCGAGCGGGGCATAGCCTGCAATGTGCATTACAAGCCGCTGCCCATGATGACGGCATACAAGGCTCTCGGCTATGACATCAAGGATTTTCCAAATGCCTACGACCAGTACCGCAACGAGATAACCCTGCCCCTGCACACCCATCTGAGCGATGAGGACGTACAGTACGTCATGGACAATTTCACTGAAATCCTGTCAAGCCTGAAAAAGTGAAACGGATATTCGATGTAACGGCAAGCGGACTGGGACTTCTCCTGCTCAGCCCGCTTTTTTTGATAGTCGCAATATGGATCCGGCTCGACTCGCCGGGTCCGGTATTCTACCGGCAGACAAGAGTGGGACGGTACAACAAGGACTTCCGTCTGTTGAAATTCCGCTCCATGCGCGTCGGTTCGGACAAGAAAGGACTTATAACCGTAGGCGGCCGGGACCCGAGAGTAACCCGCTCCGGCTACTGGATACGCAAGTACAAACTGGACGAGCTGCCGCAACTCATCAACGTCTTTAAAGGAGACATGAGCCTCGTCGGCCCCAGACCGGAAGTCCGCAAATATGTAGACCTCTACACCCCTGAGCAGCTGCACGTCCTGGACGTCCGTCCCGGCATCACCGATATGGCCTCCATCCGCTACCGCAACGAGAACGAGCTGCTGGAGCAGGCCGCCGACCCCGAGCAGTTCTACCGCGACACTGTCATGCAGGACAAGCTCCGCATCAACCTCGAATACGTCTCCGACCATTCCTTCTTCAAGGACATCAAAATCATCCTCATGACATTCAAGGCCGTAGTCACTGAATAGTTTCCTCCAACCTCATAGATATCAAGGACGGACCGAATATGTCCCCGCAGCCCTAGGATATTCCCGACTGAGACTGAAACGATTGTAATCGATTATAACCGTTTATAGCCGTTTCGAGACTGGTTATTCTTCCTTGGAATGCGTATCTTTGTCCCGTCAACCCGAGTATGAACTTATAAAGAGAGGAGAGAATGTATGAAAAAGTATCTTGACCCGAAGGCCGACCTGACCTTCAAGAAGGTGTTCGGCGAGCACAAGGATCTGGTGATCAGCTTTATGAATGCCCTGCTGCCTTTCGAGAGTCCGGAGGAAGAGATCATTGGCGTGGAGTACCTCAATCCGGAACTGGTTCCGATGAACCCTCTGCGCAAGGACAGCATAGTGGATGTGCGCTGCGTGGACGGGCGCGGACGTCAGTTCCTGGTGGAGATGCAGATGATGTGGACCCCGGAGTACAAGCAGCGCGTGCTGTTCAACGCCTCCAAGGCGTATGTGAGCCAGCTGGACAAGAGCCGTCCCTACGAGCTCCTTCAGCCTGTGTATTCCCTCAACCTGGTCAACGACACGTTCTCGGAGAGCCCGGACTACTATCATGACTACCGCATAGTGGAGGTTGCGGAGACGAAGGAGGTGATCGAGGGCCTTCGCTTCATCTTCATCGAGCTTCCGAAGTTCACCCCGAGGAGCTACAGCGAGCGTAGGATGCAGGTGCTGTGGCTGCGCTACCTGACGGAGATAGACGGGAAGACCCGCGAGGTGCCGGAGGAGCTTTTGTCAGTTCCGGAGATTAATAAGGCAGTGGAGGAGGTGGAGGAGTCGGCGTTCACGGAGCAGGAGCTGCTGACCTACGAGCATTTCTGGGACATGATAGGTGCGTCGCGCCTCCTGATGGTGGGAGCGGAGCGCCGTGGCCTGGAGAAAGGTATGGCTAAAGGTATGGAGAGGGGTATGAAGCAAGGTATGAAGCAAGGTATGAAGCAAGGGCTGGAACAAGGACAGCAGGAGGAACGCATAAGGAATGCCAGGGGAATGAAAGCCAAGGGGATTCCTGTTGAGGTTATATCGGAGATTACCGGACTTACCTCTGAGGAGATAACGGCATTATAGCCAACAGATATTTCCGGCAGAAAGTATTACCGCAATATCGTTATACAGGACAAGTCCGGTATCAGTCTCAACTATGCCGCCAACTACTCCTTTTCAAGGACATCAAAATCATCCTCATGACATTCAAGGCCGTAGTCTCTGAATAGTCCGGAGCACACGATCCGCACCTGAGAATAAATCCCGTCCACTCATTCGGAGTGAGGCGGGATTTTCATTTTTCAGATTCAATGATTAACTTTGCTGAGTAAATCATTCACAAACTGAGGAGGAACAGCCATGCTGAAATACCCGATAGGAATCCAGACATTCGAGGAAATCCGCAACTGCGGATATGTGTACATCGACAAGACGGCGCAGGTGTTCCGTCTGGCCAGTGAAGGGAAATACTATTTCCTGAGCCGCCCGCGCAGGTTCGGCAAGAGTCTGCTGCTCTCTACTCTGGAGGCATATTTCCAGGGACGGAGGGAGCTGTTCCAGGGGCTGGCAATCGAGGCTTTGGAGAAGGAATGGACGGAATATCCGGTGCTCAGGCTGGATCTCGGAGGGGAGGTCTACAATGCCATGGATGTCCTGGAGAACAAGTTGGGCCAGACTCTTGAAGTATGGGAACAGATGTACGGCATAGGGAAAATACCTCCTTCCGTTTCCTCAAGATTCACGGAGGTTATCTCGGCTGCTGTCAGAAAGACCGGCCGCAAGGTAGTAGTGCTGGTAGACGAGTACGAGAAGCCCATTGTGGACAATTTAGGCAATAAAGAGCTCAAGGAGCATTTCCGCAGTACTCTGCAGGGTTTCTACAGTGTAATCAAGTCCCAGGACTCCAACATCCGCTTCGCCTTCCTGACCGGAGTCTCCCGTATCGGACACATGAGCATCTTCAGCGGGCTCAACAATCTCAATGACATCTCCATGGATGCTCCGTACGCGGACATCTGCGGCATTTCAGAGAAGGAACTCAGGGACTTTCTGGATGACGGAGTTAGAGCAATGGCTGCGGCCAACGGCATTTCCACAGAAGAGTGCTACGAAAGGCTGAAGCGGATGTACGACGGCTACCACTTCTGCCACGGCTCCATAGGAGTCTACAACCCGTTCAGCCTGCTTCTGGCCATGAGCAAGAAGGAGTTCGGCGAGTACTGGTACTCCACCGCCACCCCCTCATTCTTAGTGTCGTTCCTGATGCAGGAGAATGTCAACCTCAACGACCTCACCCTCGACCACGTCCGTCCGAGGATACTCACCGGCACCAACGCGGAGATCATCTCCCCCGTAACCCTGCTCTACCAGACAGGATACCTCACCATCAGGGAATATTTCCCCGACACCAACGAATACCTCCTCGGCTGGCCCAACAGGGAGGTGGAGAGCGGATTCACCGAAAGCCTCGCCCAACTCTACATCCCGAAGGAGGAGGAGGTCTCGGAATTCTCCGTCAACAGATTCTCCCAGGACCTGAGGAACGGAGATCCGGAGATGTTCATGCAGCGCCTGAAGGCCTTCATGGCTGACAACGACTACCATGTGCAGGGAAAGGCGGAGCTGTACATGCAGAACACCATGTACGTCTTCCTGAAGCTACTCGGACAGAGGGTGGAAGTGGAGCGGCACACTGCCAACGGACGCATAGACATCCTTATACAGACCGACAGGTTTGTCTACATCATCGAACTGAAAAGGGACAAGGACCCCGGCAACGCACTCGACCAGATAGAGACTAAGGGCTACGAATGGCCCTTCCAGGCCGACAGCCGCAAGCTCTTCCGCATCGGAGTCAGTTTCTCCACGAAGACACGGCGCATCGAGGAGTGGAAAGTCGAGGAGTGACGGTGCGGCATCTGCACTGAGACGTCACACCGTTATTCCGGCACGTAGATGATCTCGCCGTTCTCCAGCTCGTAGGCAATGCCGACGCGCTTGCCTTTCTGGCCGGACCTGGACTGGTCCTCAGAGGGAGTATATCGGTCGATGGTCTGTCCCTGTTTGACGATTATCTCCATATCCTCCTTGCCCGGGTTCTTTACCATCGTAAAATCCTCCGGGGACAGCATCTCTGTCATGTTGTAGCGGGTGACAAGGGCGACCATCAGGGCCACGGCGAAGACCATGGCCACATCGAACAGGTTGCCGACAACACTCATCGGGTCGTTCTCCTCCCCGTCTCCCAAAAGCCTCCTCCTCTTCATCGCACCTCCTCCCCTGCTTTTATTGACTCCCCTTCCGCCGAATCAGGTCTGACACCTGCCGTCTCACCAACAGAGGCTGACTGCTGCCGTTGCCCTGCACAGCCGGCAAATCCTGCACAGCCGTCCAGCACCTCGGACACAAACTCCAGCCGGTTCAGATCCCTGGTGTACCATCTCTGCTTGACCTGCTGGGTGATGAAGCCTATCGCAGCGGAGAACAGTCCCACCACGGTCGTGGCAAAGGCTACCTGCATGTTGTAGGCCATCGAGCCTATATCTCCGGTAGACAGACCCACTAGAGCCGGTCCCATAGGGATGAGCGTACCCATCAGACCCAGCATCGGGCCCATCTTGGACAGGGTCTTGGAAGTACCCAGGTCCTTATCCGCCGCTATCTCATAGTCCGAGAGCAGCAGCTGCCTGTGAGCCTTGTCCTTCGAAGCATCCAGCAGACCGGCCAGACAGCACAGCAGGGGCGACTTCGAGTTGGCGGGGATGGAGGCCCGCAGCTCCCCGGCAGTCTCAGGCGTCAGGGCCTCCACCTTACCCATCAAGAGGCGGTCCACCTTGCGTATCTGCAGGTACTGCCCGAAAAAATTGCCGATCAGCAGCAGCGAGCGTAGGAAAAACAATATAAGCAGGACCACTACCGGTACGAGCAGTCCGTTGGAAATCCAGAAGAGGACATCGGAAATGTAGTTCATAAGTTTTAAAAGCTATTGATTTTTTAAAATTTTTCTAAAGGGACGGGCAGTCCTCACGAAAGATCCGGCAAGCACCCCGGCTACAACGAGGCCGAGCACTCCTGCCATGGCCGTCCAGTCCACCTCGCTCACTCCCGCCACGGCTGTCTGGCCGTTGACAGTGGCTATCACCGCCACTATCCCCGTAAGGGCATTGGTCAGGAAGAACATCTCCAGGCGGCTCTCCTTGTCCGGAAAAATCCGGCGCATGAGCCAGGCCCCTCCGGCTATGACCACAAAGACCACGGCGGCGGCACTCCAGGCCACCAGGGGGAAGGATACACCCGGGAAGGCAAATATCAGATAGACCAGGAAACTGAACAGCACCCCGAATATCAGCACCCCCGGGAACCAGCGCAGGATGCGGTAGCCCCAGACGGTGGAGGACTTCAGTTTCCCGGAGCTGAGCAGATACACCGACAGCAGGCAGAAGGAGATCTGGAGGATAACCTCGAGGGTGATGACCACCGAGGTGTCGAGCATCAGGTCCGGGTTGGCCAGCCAGGCCTCAATCTGGGAGCGGGACTGGCGCACTGCCACCGGCCACATCAGACCGGTGAAGAGGGCGGCCGCGGCGGCATGGGCCAGGACCGACCACCACTTGTGCCAGGTCTGCTTCAGCACGAAGTTGAAGCAGACCAGCACCATGAGTATAACGACTAGACTGTACATAGGCAGAGTCCGGATGATTTAAATGCCGCTGGACTTCCTGCGGCGGCGTATCAGCAGTCCGCCTCCGATGAACAGGGCGATGATCAGCACCGCCACGGCTATGTTGCTTACCAGCGTGGTTTCCTTCTCCGTCTCACTCTGCAGCCGGTCCTTGCGGAGCACCATGCCGTCCGAAGCGTCGCTTACCGAAGCCTCCCGGATCTGCCGGATAGCCCCCCGGTACTCTGAGGCGGAAGCCTCGGGCAGGGCGGAGGCAATGTAGTCCTGCAGGGCCGGATTGTCACAGACAAAGCCGGAGCACGAGGGCGCGAATTCCTCTATCAGGCCGGTGTGCAGCTCCGCGATATCGGCCACCTGCTCCGGCGTTGCGTCCCAGAGCCCCTTGCGGACCGACTCGAGCATGACGGCCGTCACCTCCTCGAGGGCCGCAGGATTGACCTCCCTGAAATGCTCGTGTACTCCGAGGCCAAATTTATCCTGCACGTACACCTCGTATATCTCGTTCCACACCTGGTCATCGACGGCCTCCGGCTTCATCACGTTCCAGCCGAAGGTGTTGGTGACAGTTTCCGCTATGGCGGCCGCATCTCCCGCTCCGCCATTGAGCTTCTCGGCGATGTACGAGGGGTTGAATATCGTCGTGCGGCTCTCCACCCCTATCGCCTCCTTGAGTTCCTGCATCCTCACGCGGTTGCGGTTACGGTAGTCGCTCAGATAGGCGTCGGGGTCCTTGCCGGTCACCTCCTTCACGGAAAGATTGAGCCCGCCCATGAACTCGTACACATGGTCGAGGCTGAGGGCGCCCCAGGTATTGCTCTGGCGGGGCTGCACCACGGCGTCAGTGCGGGAGAGGGCCGCCTCGAAGGCATACCGGGAGAACTCCTCCCAGCCTTCCTCGCTGCCGTAGTAGGCTCCCATATTGTTCATGTAGACCTGCGCTATCTCCGAGCTGGAGCTCCAGCGGTCGGAGGCGGTCACCATGCCCTGAATGCCGGTGCCGTAGTTGCCGTTCACCCCGCCGAAGACCCTGTAGGAGGACATCCTGCGGGCATCGGCCGGAGTCACGCCCTTCTCGGTGAGGATCCGTTCGGTCTCGCGGATACCCTCGGCCACATTGTTGACATACTCCCCGTCCTGAGCCTCGGCGGCCATGCGCACAGCCCTGTCTATCAGGAAGAGGCGCGAAGCCGCAATATCCCGGAGCTGGCCGCTGGTCTGCACCACCACGTCTATCCTCGGACGGCCCAGCCTCTCAGATGGTATCAGCCGGATATCGGTCACACGGCCGAAACTGTCGTAGACCGGCTCCACTCCGAGCATATAGAATATCTGGGCAATGGTCGCTCCCTCCGTCTCGATGAACTCGCTGCTCCAGAGGGTATAGCTGACCTTGCGGGGCAATGAGTCGCAATGCCGCTCGCGGTAGAGCCGCAGGGTGTTCTCGGCCAGGGCCACACCCTTTTCCCAGGCACTGCGGGTCGGGGTCGCCTCGGCGTTCACGGCGAAGAGGTTGCGGCCCGTAGGCAGGGTATTGGGATTGGCCACGGGATCACCTCCGGGCGAGGGCGAGGTATAGCCGCCGTCCAGAGCGTTGAGCATACTGCCTATCTCTGTGGAAGGGCTTTCCAACAGGGCCCTGCGGTAGTTGTACACATTGAGTACGGCCTGTTCCATCTCAGTCACCGCCCGGGCAAAATCCTTCTCCGCCTGCGTCGGCTGCGCTTTCCGTCCGCCCATCATCTGCCGTCCGACCGCCGACATCATCTCACTCATTCCCCGGCCGGCAGCCGAATCCTTCCTCAGCTGCTGCATCCCGGCCATCTGAGCCATCATCGACATCATATCGGGCGGGGCCTGCAGCGAAGCGGCCACCTCCCGGGCACGGGCAAGTTCCTCCGGAGTGATACCGGCTATCGAGCAGAGCTGCCTGTCATCCGCCGGACGGCCCTGGGCCAGCAGCCGGGCCACTATCTGCTTTGCCGGAGCCACATACCTGCGGTTGAACACCGACAGCTGTTTCTCCACACCGTCCACGTCCTTGCCCCTGGCCCTGTCGATACCTAAAAGGCCGTAGGCCACCGGCTCGGTGCTCATGGCATAGACCGTAGACTCGATCTGCGCCGGCAGATAGGGCTCGCCCATCACGTAGAGCCGGCCCGTCACTTTCTCGGAGGCCAGTTCCTCGGCAAAATTCCCGATGCGCAGGACCTCCTCCTCAGTGTAGGGCACACCCTTATCCAGAGTATCCAGCCCGAGGTCGGAGGCAATGCCCATCTCTATGGTCAGTTCCTTGATTCTGAGTGCAATGTCCTCAGCGCGGGAGGCATCCGGCCTCTCCCCGTAAAGAGCGTCCTCATAGTGCGAAAGTTCCTCCGAGAGGTCGCGGTACAGCCCCCTGACATTGCTCTCCATGAAAGGAGCGGTAAGGTAGGACTGGAGCGTAGCGTAGGCGCGGCGCTTGGCCATCACCCCCTCCCCGACATTGGAAATGGTGTACAGGTAAAAATGCGGCACGGTGCCCACTAAGCGGTCCGGCCAGTCGTACTGACTCAGGGCCACCTGCTTTTTCGGAGTGAACTCGAGGCTGCCGTGGGTTCCGAAGTGGACCATGGCATCGGCCCCGAAGCCGTAGCGGGCATAGAGGTAGGCCGCAATATAGTTGTAAGGAGGCGCGGCATGGGTGCCATGCACCATCTGGAAGTCGTTCTGACCGCCGCCGGCCGCGGGCTGCGGCAGCAGCACCACATTGCCCAGCTCGATCCGGGCTAAGGCCAGACGGCCGTCCCTCGACATATAGGGCCCCGGGAATTCCCCGTTCAGGGCCTCGACATCGTCGCGCAGCCTCTGAGGCAGGGCCTCCTGAGCCCAGCGGGCAAATGTCGGAGCGTCCACCCACTCGGGAGCGCCCCCGTCCATGAAGCGGGAGGCTGCCCCCTCGGCGTAGGAGCCGAAGACCGCGCCGTGGCTCTGAATCAGGGCGGCCAGGGCCTCGGGAGAGGACGGCAGCCCATCTACATTGTACCCTGCATCGCGCAGCGCGACGAGAAAATTGTACAGCGAGGGCACCACCTCCATACCGGCGGCCGTCAGGGCATTCTGCCCCGCCCCCTTGTAGTAGAATATGGCTATCTTCTTCTGACTCTCGGGCTTGCGCCTGAGTTCCAGGTAGCGGTTGACCGTCTCCGTGAATTCCTGCAGACGCTCCGGAATGGCCTCGAGCCGCTGCAGCCCATCCTCATCCTCGTAGTGCCCGAAGAGCACGTAAGGACGGATGGCTCCGTCTATCTCGGGAGTCACCACGCTCTGAGAGAGGAAGCCCCCGGCCATACCCATCTCATCGGCCTCCCAGTCGGAGACGAGGGAATTGACATTCAGGGGAGAGAAGAGGGGGATGTTGTATTTTTCCAGGAACCTGACCATCCCATCGCCCAAGCGGCCGTGCGCCATGTTGATAACCGCCGAAGGGGCGATGGAGTCGAGCTGTCCGGTGCGGAGCATGGGCATGGTGCTGCGGATCGGATAGACGACGTTGCCGGTGGCCTCGAAGGAGGCTATCAGGTCGGTGGGGTCGCCCATCTGGCCGGTGACGATGATGCGGGGAGCATCCTCCTTCCAGAGGGCATTGTCCCTGAGCCACTGATTATAGGCCGCGATGGAGCGGAAGCCCTCCTCCTCCCCTCCGCTGCCGTCCGGCGAGGGGTGGTAGATATTCTCCACCGTGTATTCCTCGGCGGGAGCGGGCTGCGGGGCTGCGATGACCTTGCGGTCTATCCTGCGGCGGACGAAGGCGAGCATATTGCGGTAGTTCGCCGGACCGCCGTTGGAGAGGTAGGCCTGAAGCTCCGGGACGAGGGTGGAGTCCACGGTGTTGATGTCGTTGGCCGGATTGGTGACCATGGTCGAAAGCACGGGCAGACCCCGGTCGGCGGCCTTCTGTATCTGTGCCCGCTGCTCCTCGGTGATTCTCAGGCCCATGCCGTTGATCAGGAGGATGTCGTAGTGTCCGGCCTTGGAGGCTTCCTCTGGGGTGAGCTCGTAGAGGCGGACCATGCGGCTGTCATTGGCCTTGGAGATCTGACCGAGGGTGATGACCTGGTAGTTCAGGAAGGCCACCCGCGTAGGAGCCGCCATAAACGCCCAGAGTCCCCACAGGATGAGGACTGCCAGGATAGATACCACTATGAATGTTATGAGTTTTGCCGTTTTTTGAATCATGCTGTGTTTTTATATTTTCTATTTTTTATTGAAAAACTCCTCGATATTCATCGAAAGGGAGACTGCGGCCGTTGTGCCGACGGTGCTCGGGGTGCTGCTGTAGTAATAGTCGGGCCGGTAGTTGAAGAGGTTGTCCACTATCACGTTGAGCTGTATGCCCCGCCAGATGTCCTGGGAGACGGTCAGCTTCCATATCGTGTATGCCGGATAGGTCTGGGTCTCGGTGTCCTCGTAGTTGGTGGCGGAGGTGTAGACCTCGGTGGTCACGGCAGAGAGGACGCGGCCGCTAAGAGCCACATTGAAGCCGTAGTTCTTCCAGGACCTGCCGTACTCGATACGGGCTGTGGCCGAATGGGGGCGGGTCTGCGAGAGCAGGGGCTCGCCGGCGCGTATAGCCTCGTCGGTAAAGGTGTAGGCCAGCCGGGCACCTAGACCGAAGGGCAGGCGGGTCGAGACGGATACGTCCACTCCGCGCACCTGCAGGGGACTCATATTGGTGTACATCATGCCGCCGAGTTCTTCGTTCCAGACGGTGGTGATACGGTTGTCCACGAAGTTGTAGAAGCCGGAGACAGAGGCGGAAAGGTATTTCCAGTTGTACTCTGCCGAGACATTGAGGTTCTCGCTGGATTCAGGCTCAAGGTCCGGGTTGCCGTAGATCATGAAGATGCTGGCCATGTCGAATGACATGTACATCTCCTTGAGGGTCGGGGCCCGGAAGCCGCCGGAATAGGAACCTCGGAAGGACCAGCCTCCGGTGCGGTACATCACACTGAGCTTGGGGGAGAAATGGCTGAGCTGCTTCTGGGAGAAGAAGTCGTAGCGCATGCCTCCGATGAGGTTCCAGTGCTCGTTGATATTGGTCTCCACCTGGGCGAAGACGTCCGCGGTGTGCTGGATGTAGTAGCCGCCCTCCTCGAACTGGTAGGACATCAGATAGTCGCGCATGTAGTCGCCTCCGACTATCATGGTGCTCCGGCCGTCGGCGGTCAGATCGTAGGTGTAGATGCCGCGGACGGTGTGCTGGACGTTGCTGTAGTCGCGCACGTCGGTACTGTTGAAGAGCAGGTAATCGCTCTTGTCGTACTGGTCGAAGCCGTAGGAGAGCTCCACACGGTTGCGGTCATCCACGTTCCACTCCCCGCGGAGGCCGCCGCTGAAGTCACGGTAGCGGTCGCGGGTATCGCTCTGCAGGTCCCTCTCGCGGAAGAAGTAGCCGGCGCGGGCGGTGAATTTAAGGCCGTCTAACGGCTCGTACTGCAGACGTTCCTTGACGCTCCAGTTGTAACCGCCGTAGAAGGTACTGTAGTCGCCCTCCGAGGGCATGGCGTAGGAGTCTATGCTGGTGTACTGGGCATTGGTCATGCTGTTCAGCTTCCCGGCCTGGAAGCCCACCGAGCCGCCGTAGCGCTGTTCGTTGTGGGCGCCGTAGCGGGCGTTGACGTTTACGGACCAGGGCTCAGTGGCTCCGGCGCTGATGAGATTGACCACCCCGCCCACGGCATTGGAGCCGTAGAGGGAGGATGCCGCGCCCTTGATTATCTCCACGCGCTGAACATTGTCTAAGTTCAGACGGTTATAGTCGATATTGTCTAATGTCTCGCCGGCTATGCGCTCCCCGTCCACAAGGAAGAGGACCGAGTTACCGCCGAAGCCCTGCATGTTCAGGGTCACCTGCTGGTCCATCGCGTAGGAGAACTCGATACCGGGGAGCTCCGCCTCGAGCAGGTCCCCGATGTTGAGGGCGTCCACCCTCTCTATGTCCTGCACTGTGATGACACGGGTGAGTATCGGGCTGTTCTTGAGCAGGCGCGGGGTGCGGGTACCGGTGACCACCACCGTCTCGAGGTTCATGTAGTCCTCCTCGAGCACCACGTCCACACTGCCTTCGGGATGCTCCGAGAGGGATATGTCCTGCGACAGGAAGCCTAAAAGATAAAAATGCAGCACCGCCTTCCCTCCGTCAGGGACTGTGATGCTGTAGCGGCCGTCTTCTCCGGTGGCCGTGTAGAGTGTGGAGCTGCCCTCCACGGTGATTTCCACGCCGGCTAAAGGGCTGCCCTTGACATCCGAGACAGTGCCTGCGACCGTGCGCTGCTGAGCGTGCAGGGCCGCGGCCGCCAGCAGGAGGACCGTCATCAGAAGTATTTTCCTTTTCATTGTCAGAATTCTAAGGGATATACGTAGTCAATGGTCATGAAGCCCTTGACCTTGCTGTCGTTCATATAGTTGATAAGCTGTATGGCCGCCGCTTTGCCCTCCGCTGTTATCAGGACATAGACTTTGCCGGACATCGTGTATACGGGAGGCATGGTGGAGGTATCGACATTGAGCCATTTGGACAGTTCCGGATTGTACCAGGACGGGGCGTAGACAATGATACCGTCCATCATCCGGGACATGTCTATCGTGACGCGGTCCTCTGTCCAGATGTCCTCGACGTATGTCCCTGCAGGCAGGGAGCCGGATGCAAGGAGTTCATCGATGGAGGTGAAGGAGGTCTCGATGACCCGGCCGCCGTTGGTCTTGACATCGTAGCGGTGTACGGCGAAATCCCAGCCTTCAGCCACCTCTCCTGTCTCGGAACCGTCCTGCGCTATGGCTGTGGTATCCAGGGTGAATGTCTCGAAGTCGATGTAGTTCCACCGGGTGTAGGAGGTCGCGTCGAGGTATATCGTACCGGAGGACGTAGCCTGCTCCACCTTCGTAAAGCCGAAGTCCGCGGTTACCACCGGCTGGTCGTAGATGCCCTCGAAGATACCGTTGCACGAGGGGAGCGACACGGCCGTCAGGAGTGCCGCCCCCGCCTGCAACATTATCAGTAATGGCTTTGGGATTCTTTTCATTTACTTGGTACCTTCAAATTCTACGTTGATGGTCATAGGCATGGCTCCGGGCTTGATATCTGCGCTGACTGTCAGCTTGCTGCCGTCTGCCGTCACTGTTCCGGACAGGCTGCCGGTCACGTTTATGTCTCCGGCCATAGTATCGATGTTCTCAGCCGCAAAAGCATAGGTGCCGTCAGCAGACTCTGTGAGTGTCACGTCCACTGTGATATCCTCGAGAGTCATCATGCCCATGCCGAAGCTGGAGATGGTGAGGGATGTCTTGCCGTCGTCCGCTACATCGAGCACTACTGTCGCATTCTCCACCGGATCCATGGCGCTGCCCATGACGGACATGTTCAGAGTACCGGTATATGTGCCGCTGAGTACCAGACTGGCAGGAGCCTCGCCGGGCTGCACGGTAATCTTCAGGCCGCCCATCACGGCTGGGATGTCGAATGTAAAGGTGAAGTCATCAGCACTCTTTATGATCGCCGAGAGGGTGCAGTCGTATTCGCTCTGAGAGTCAGCAGACATGCCCATGACGGTCTTCCCGCTGCCGGTCACCGTGTAGGTGCCGTCCGTCCCGGTAACAGCCGCCCCCGTAACGGTGAATGTTCCCCAGGTGTCGGAGGTATAGCTGACTGCAACGGTCTCACCTCCTTCCTCTGCTGTAACGGTCAGGGTCTGGGTGTTGCTTACCATTGGTGTGGGAGAATACTGGAACTCGGCCTTCGACCAGCCGGTGTAGGTGCCGGCCACCTCTGTTGCGGGCTTAATCTCTTCTACGGGGTTGCAGCTCATGGCTGCGAGGGCCGCCATAACGGCCACGGGAATGAATTTTGTCAGTCTCATTTTATTTATCTTTTATAATTCTTTCAAATAACACTGCAAAATTACCATCCGCGCCATCCCCGGACAATCGCCAAAAATAGGGATTCCGCCATCCCCGCATAATCATCTGTTGCGAGAATGACGGAATCCGTCTGCAATTGCCTATGGCCCGTGTCCTATCTCAGGAGGCACTCGGGGGCCTCCTTTCCGAGGAGCCAGCGGTACCAGAAGATCAGGTCGGAGTTGGAGGAGTGGATGGCCTGATAGCCTCTGTATCCGTGATATCCGCCGGGGTAGATCATCAGCTCAAACTGCTTGTCGGCCTTCTGGAGGGCGTCGATGAGCTGGAGGGTGTTCTGCATGTGGACATTGTCATCGGCAGTTCCGTGGGTGATGCGGAGCATCGAGCCCTTGCCGCCGCGGTACTTTTCGGCACGTTCCCATACGCGGGTGAAGGCATAACCCTCGGGGTTGTCCTCGGGAGTATCCATGTACCTCTCGGTATAATGGGTGTCGTAGAGCTGCCAGTCGTACACTCCGCCGCCGGCAATACCGTACTGGAAGTAGTCGGCGCCGTCGGTCAGGGCCAGGACGGTCATCGTGCCGCCGAAGGAGAATCCGGTGATGCCGATCTTCTCAGCGTCCACGTAGGGGAAGGTCCTCAGGTACTTCACCCACTCGATGTAGTCGGCCAGCTCGGTCTGTCCGAGGGAGCGGTAGACGTAGTTGACGCCCTCCTTGCCGCAGTGGCCGGAGGCGCGGTGGTCAATCGATATCTGGATGACGCCCTCGATGGCCCAGAGCTGGTTGCCGCGGGAAGGTGCGCTCCAGCGGTCCATCACCGTACCGGAGTTAGGGCCGCCGTACATGGAGACGATGACGGGATATTTCTTATTGGTATCCAAGTCTATAGGAAGGCGGATCGAAGCGGGGAGGGTGTAGCCGTCCACCTCGATGAAGAGCATTTTGGCCTCGGAGAGCTTGTAATTATCATATTCGGGGCCCTTGGAGTCACCGAGGACGGTGTACTGAGCCTTCTTGCCGCTTCCTATCTTCACCAGGACGGTCTTGGTAGGGGTGGAGACATTGGATATCTGGGCAGCGTAGTACTTGTTGTCGGGTGAAATCTGAACTGCCGAGAAGTTGTAGTCGCCGAATGAGATGCGCTCGGTGGTGCGCTTCTTCAGATCCAGCCTGTAGACGTCATAACGGGTGGATATCTCGGCCCTCGAGGTGAAGAAGAGCACACCCTTGGCCTCGTCCAGCTTAAGGATGCGGGTGCCCCAGTTGCGGCCCTCGGTGAGCTTGATGTACTGCGAGCCGTCGAAGGGCTGGAAATAGATCTGCTCCCATCCGTCGAAATCGCGGGTCATGTAGAAGCCGTCCTCGGTGAAGACCATATCGTCGATCCAGTCGATCCAGGTCTTCTGATGCTCCTCGTACAGAGGCTTCTTCGAGCCATCGAAAGGAGACACCTCATAGAGTATCAGATGGTTCTGGTCCCTCGGCATCCAGGGCACCATGAACTTGTCCGACTCCGCGCTCCAGAACGGAGTACCGAAATACTGGTCGTCCTCGCGGTCGAAGTCAGCCCAGACGGTCTCGCCCGTGGTCAGGTCGATCATGCCTATCTCCACCTTGGGATTCTCGTCCCCGGCCTTGGGATAGCGGGTCTCGTTCAGGGTACCGTGCTTGCCCTTGGCGTCGTAGATGGGGAACATCGGCACATTCGTATCATCGAATTTGTAGTAGGCCAGGCGCTTGCTGTCCGGCGACCACCAGAAGGCCTTGTAGCGGGTGGCCCTGCCGAGTATCTCCTCGTAGTACACCCATGAGGACCAGCCGTTCAGGATCAGGTCCGAGCCGTCGGTGGTCAGCGCGGTGTGCTCGCCGGTGGTCACGTCCATCACGTAGAGGTTGTTGTCCTTGGTGTAGGCGATCTTCGTAGAGTCCGGCGAGAACATGGGATTGTCCACGGTCTTGCTCAGCTCCTCGAGGATGGCCGGCCGGACCTTGGGCTCCGGCATCTGATAGGGCGAGGTCTCCCCGGTCCTGAGGTTATACAGACCGAGCTCGCGGTCCTGCGACACTATAAGATTTCCCTTGTCATACCAGCCGACAGGCATGGGAATAGAATTGACTATGCCCTCTGGCATTCCCTGTGCCACCTGCTCTAAGGTGAGCGCCTTCTTCTCCTGCACCTGCTCCCGCGCATATCCCACAGCAGCAGAAAACAGGGCGGCTGCAACTAAAAATATCCTTTTCATTTGATTAAATCTATTAGTTAATTTTTTTGAATTGTCTCAATTTCTTCCTCGGTGAGACCTGTGAGTTCACTTACCTGTGTCAGGGACAGTCCTTTCCCCATCATTCTTTCTATCAAATCCTTCTTGCCCTCGGCACGACCTTCTGCGCGACCTTCTGCGCGACCTTCTGCACGACCTACTGCGCGACCCTCTGCGCGACCCTCCATCTGTCCTTCTTCTCTGGCAGTTCTCAAAACATCATTCTGTATCATAACGGCATTCAGATGCTCATCATAAGCATGACGTTCCTGAGCCGACATAGAGTAGTACTGGAGCCGCTCTCGGGCTTCCCCCAAACCTGGAGCCTTCGTATCCGCGGATATGACACCGTCCTTCAAATAGCGCATCCACTCCTCCAATGGAGTTACGGCTACTTTGTCAAACTCATTAACACGGATTATGATATATTCGGGAAATATCTCCGATGGCGGGCGGCTTACTATCGCGTCCCTGTCCTTCGAGCGGATCAGAAGCTCGTCACCTGTATGCACTCCGATGAAATGGCTGCATCCATGATACAGATAATCAGCACCTACACCTATGTCAAAATACAGGATGCTGATGGAATACACCTTTTTGACCTCA
>DVHI01000004.1 GCA_018712275.1 Candidatus Coprenecus avistercoris
TCTTGTGGGGCAGGCCGCAATGGCAGGCGGGGTAGAGGCCGGTTACGACATTTTCTCTGTTGTGAACAAGCTTTCCGGAAAACAGAAATTCTATGTCTTCGGGCGGTACGAGTATTATGATTCCTATATCCCGGCTCCGGCCACTACAGATTATCCGTGGACGGACAAGCACCGTATCGCTATGGGTATCAACTATTATCCTATCGACGAGATCGTCATAAAGGCTGAATATTCCCACCGCTTCCTGAAGAGCCAGTATATTGACGAGCCGTCGGTTTCGATAGGCATAGCCTACGCCGGATTTTTCAAATAGCAGATACATTAACAAACAAATAACGTAAAGGAAAAATGAAAAAGTTTATCTATTTCGCGGCAGCAGCATTGGTATTTGCCGGCGCCGCATCCTGTGAGCAGAACGGAGGAGAGACGGACATCACCAATCCCTACGATGAGCAGTTCGCCAAAATAGCAGACCGTTTTGTCAACGAAACTGTAATTCCTACCTATGAGGCTCTTTCTACATCTACGGCCGAGCTGGAGACTCTGCTGCAGCAGCTCAAGGAAGACAAGTCCCAGGCCACCTTGGAGGCCACCTGCGAGAAATTTCTCGAGGCCCGCGCATGGTGGGAGAAGAGCGAGGCCTTCCTGTTCGGACCGGCTACGGATTTCGGAGTGGACCCTCATATCGACTCATGGCCTCTCGATGTGGACGCCCTCAATATGGCCCTGAGCAACACTGACCAGATCAATGCCATGAACGGAGAGGGCGGCGATCAGTTTGCCGGTGACAATCTCGGCAACACCGTTCTGGGTTTCCATGGCATCGAGTACATCCTTTTTGAGAACGGCGGTCCTAAGAATGTCGCCGATATCAATGAACTGCATCTCATCTATGCCGCTGCAGTGGCAGGCGACCTGCGCAACCGCTGCTGGCAGATGGAACTCGGCTGGGCAGGTGAAGACGGAGTCGCTGCAGAGCGTCTGGAAAAAGTGGCTGACCAGCTTGAGCTCCCTTACACTGTCAACGGTGGGACTTCCTCATACGGAGACAATATGCTCAATGCCGGCAAGCCCGGAAGTTCCTACAGCAGCATGACCTCGGCCATGGAGGCTATTATCGACGGCTGCAAGACCATCGCAGACGAGGTGGGCACCATGAAGATAGGCAAGCCTTATTCGGGAGAGGACCCCAACTATATCGAGTCTCCCTACAGCCATAAGTCGATTCAGGACTTCTATGACAATATAATCAGCATCCAGAGCGTCTATATGGGCGGCATCGAGGGAAACCGTGATGAGGCCAATTCCCTTCACGGCTTCCTGGCAGAGCACAACAAGGCAGTGGATGATGCGGTGATGGCCGCTATCGACAATGCTCTCGCCAAGATTCAGGCCATGAAAGCTCCTTTCGTCAACAATATCAACGACCCTTCGGCCGGTGAGGCAAGCGAGGCCTGCAAGGCTCTCGATGAGGTTCTCGGCCAGGCCAAGGATGCCGTACGCAACGTAGAGTAACAGACTATGAAATTCAGATACCTTTCATTACTGGCAGCCGCAGCCATTGCCTTGACAGCCTGCCATGAAGACCCCAACGGCAAGGATCCGGACAACAACGGAACGGATCCTGACGTGAATCCCGAGATCTACGCCGGAGGTCTTCTCGGAACCACATTCAACTCATCCGCATCAGCATTTGAGGACCCTGCTCCTGCCGTAGAAAAAGCCGGTCTCACTGACCGGTTCAAATACGGCGAGTATTTCTTTGAGCGCTCCTATACCCAGACCGCCGAGCCTTTCGACGGCCTCGGCCCGCTCTACATCCGCAATTCCTGTCAGGCCTGCCACCCCGGATACGGTCACGGCAAGCGCATGGAACGCTACCGCTGGGACGACTGGGGCAACGGCTATCTGCTTGTAGTCTATGACAAGAGCAACGACGCTTATCTGTCTTCCCTCACCGGTATGCCTCAGACTGCGGCGGTGGAGCCTTTCAAAGCCCCTCTGGACGAGGATCAGATAACCATCCAGTGGCTCACATACGTGGATGAATGGGGCAACAAGTTTCCTGATGGGGAAACATACGAGCTCATCTATCCGGAAGTGACCATACCCGAGAGCGCTTTCTACGTGCCTATCCAGTCCGGCGGCAAGGACATCCCTCATTCCCAGGTGGGCGTGCGGCTTGAGACCACTATCGGCATCTACGGCACAGGTCTGCTGGACGCCATCCCCGACGATTCCCTGAAGGCCCAGTACGCAAAGGAAGAGGCTATGGGCATCCCCATCAATCCGGCATTTTTCTCCGGAGGTGAGTGGGTGAAGCAGTATTCCAACACTCTTCAGGGTGATGGCGAGCAGCATCCATTCCGCTTTACCTACGCCCTCTCCCGCGGCGCTCTGCAGGATGGTCCCGGAGCCAATGCTATCTGGAACATAACCAATGTTACCCGCAGCGACCGCCGCTACCACTATATGACCGCGGCATACGCCACCACCGCTTCCCAGGATCCCGATGTTCAGAACGGCTTCTATGCCTTCCTGGATAACTTCGAGACAAAGTATCCCGAAGCAAAGGACAGATGGCGTACCGGTGACGTGGAGGCCGATATCTACAATTTCCTGATGGCCCAGGACCTTCCCGTTGAAATGAGCGATGAAGAGTATACCGACCTGATGATCTGGCACCGCGGTCTGGCCGTACCGGCCGCACGTAACCTGGATGACGAGGATGTACAGCGCGGCCGTCAGCTCTTCCGCGAGATCGGCTGCGCCACCTGCCACCGTCCTTCATGGACTACCGGACCTGACGAGTTCAACGATCCCAATAACTTTTTCGCCCGCGGCGATACAGAGCTGCCGAAATATCCCAACCAGACTATCTGGCCTTACAGCGACTTGATCCAGCACCAGCTTTTCATGCAGAACGATATCCGCGGCGGATGGTGCCGCACGACCCCTCTCTGGGGCAGAGGTCTGTCCCTGATATGCTCGGGACACAGCGACCGCCTGCACGATGCCCGCGCCCGTAACGTGGTAGAGGCCATCATGTGGCACGGCAATGCGCAGAGTCACGCACGCCAGTCTGTAGAGAAGTTCCGCGAGTTGAGCAAGGAGGACCGCGATGCTGTTGTAAAATTCATTGAAGCCATCTAAGCAATTGGACAAGATAGTAAAATACACTGCATTCGGGGCAGCTGCAGTCCTGACTGCAATTCTGATCCTCGCTACCGTACTGGAGAAATCCTGCGGTAGCGGGGTTGTTTTTGAGTACATATACCGCTCGCCGGTATTTGCCCTGCTGTGGGTGCTGGCCGTGGCTGCATGCACTGTTACCATGGTACGCTGCGGCCATACCCTTCCCTTGGCGGTCAGCGCCATGCACCTGTCATTTGTCTTCATCCTCATGGGGGCACTCATGACATTTCTCGTGGGGGAGAAGGGGACCCTGCATCTGCGCACGGACGGAGAAACTGTAAGAACATTTGATTGTGATGACGGGAGCACCAAGGCACTGCCATTCGATGTCTCCCTGAAGGAATTTAAGATAGACTTTTATCGCGGGACAACCGCCCCTATGGATTACCGCAGCCTTATCGTCATACACGATGCCGGGCAGGAACTGGAGCGGGAGGTGTCGATGAACCGGATATGCCGTCACCGCGGATACCGTTTCTACCAGGCGTCCTACGATACCGATCTGCAGGGGACGACTCTGTCCGTGAGCAGGGACATCTGGGGCATTGCATTGACCTACACCGGATTTATTTTACTGATAGGAAGCATGATACTGCATTTCTTCAATCCCTCAGGTAGTTTCCGTACTGCCTTGCGGAGGGTGTCCAAGGGAATCGCCGTCTTTGCCGGGGTGCTGCTGCTGGCCTCCTGCTCATCAGGCCGCGGGGATATACCCAAGACGCTTCCGAAAGACCTTGCGGAGGATTTCGGAGAGCTGTATGTCTATTACAACGACCGGGTTACCTCCATCCGGACTCTCGCCCGCGAATTCACCATGAAACTTACCGGACGTCAGTCATACAGGGGGCTCACTCCGGAACAGGTGCTCTCGGGCTGGATGTTCTACTACGACAGCTGGAAACGGGAGCCGATGATAGAGGTGAAGGGCCGCGGACGGCTGCCTCTGACGGAGCTGAATCCGGAGGAGGAACTGTTTCAGGTAGTGAGTATGGCTGCCACGTGGTCCATAATCAGGATTTTCCCATACGTCGGAGAGGATGGGACAGTGATGTGGTACGCATCGACGGATACGCTTCCATTTGACATGGACAGCGGGGAATGGCTTTTTGTCCGCAAGGTGTTGGGACTGGTGCGGGAAGATGTGATTCTCGGGGACTATGACGGGGCTTCGGAAGTGCTTGCGAAGCTACGGATGTGGCAGGAGGAAAAATGCGGAGCGGACAATCTTCCCACCAATACCGTATGGCAGGCGGAGCAGCTGTACAATACCGTTGACCGTCCCAAGCCTGCTGCGATGGCGGCCCTCACCGCAGGGATTCTGCTTTTCGTTCTGACTTGTGCAGGTATGACGTCTCCGGCCTTGCGCAGAGTCTGCAGCAGGAGCGTGCGCCCCGCGGCGATACTGACGGGCGTGTTCTTTCTATATCTGACCCTCCTGTTGATACTCAGATGGGTGGCTTCGGGGCATGTGCCCATGAGCAACGGATTCGAGACCATGATGATGATAGCATGGTCATCATGCGTGCTGTCCCTCGCTTTGTTCCGAAAGCTACCGGTAATACAGCCTTTCGCCATGCTGATGTGCGGTTTCGCACTTCTGGTAGCATCGATAGGAGAGTCCGATCCTGGGATGACGTCGCTGATGCCGGTACTGTCCTCACCTCTGCTTTCTGTCCATGTGGCCTGTATGATGATATCCTATTCTCTCCTTGGGCTGCTGGCCCTCAACGGGGTGATGGGTATATGGGCCGGACGCGGCTCTTCTCCTGAAGCGCAGGAAGCGTCCTCATCCCTGGCGGATGTAGGCAGACTGCTGCTGTATCCGGCGCTCTTTCTGCTGGTTACCGGTACTGTCATCGGTGCGGTATGGGCCAATGTATCATGGGGGCGCTACTGGGCCTGGGATCCAAAGGAGGTGTGGGCCCTGATTACGATTATCGTGTATGCGGCCGCGCTGCACTCCCGTTCCCTGAGGTTTCTTGCTGCCCCTAAGGCGTTCCACCGGTACAGCGCAGCCGCATTCCTGTGTGTGCTGATTACCTACTTCGGAGTCAACTTTTTTCTCGGCGGTATGCATTCCTACGCTTAGCGGAAAATTGCTACCTTTGCGGTCCAAGAACTGTCAGAATATGAATTACGCGGGTATTGTCATCGGCTTAGGCACCTTTTTAATCATAGGGTTGTTCCATCCCATAGTCATCAAGGCTGAATATTATTTCGGAAAGCGGTGCTGGTGGGTTTTTCTGCTGGCCGGAGCGGGTGCGGCGGCAGGCTCGCTTTTTATCAGCAACATCATCGTCTCCACCCTCGTCGGAGTAGTAGCTTTCTCCTGCTTCTGGTCCATCCTTGAGCTGTTCGAGCAGGAAAAACGGGTGGCCAAGGGCTGGTTTCCGCGCAATCCTAAACGGCAGCGGTAAAATGTCTACGGCGGTACGCCCGGCACCCGCAGTCATCCGTGAAGCCGTGGCGGTCTATTGTTGTTCTGTCCATAAGATTTATTGTGTTTCAATTCACTCTACAAAGTGAAGCAAATATCATAAATGCGTCAAAAAAAACTTTTTTAAAATTTTTTCACATTTAAGTGGCTGATACCCAGCAAAGGTTTCTTATCAGTAAGTATCTGATTCCTAAGTGTCTACTTGCAGGATTAAAATAAACCGCGCATCTTTGCAGTGTAAAAGAGATAAAGAAACTTTTAGTAACTAATAAGGATCAAAGCAATGAAAA